>CALRUG020000063.1:0-17359 GCA_943371295.1 Synechococcus sp. UW140
ATTAATGCGTCAATATGATGGATTAATGAATAGTGGAAGAGTACAAGGAAGACAAGGGGTTACTAGTACTACCATCTAGTATCAAATAAAATAACGAACTTTGTAAACCTGTTTGGCAATGCTAAACAGGTTTACTTTTTATAACTAATGACTAGAAGAAATAAAGATATGATCATCTATAAAACGGAATCGGAAATTGCACTAATGAAGGAAGCAGCCATGTTAGTAAGTAAAACACTAACAGAAGTTGCCAAAGTGCTTAAGCCCGGTATGACCACTTTGCAAATAGATAAATTATGTGCAGATTTTATTAAGCAACAGAATGCCATTTCTTCTTTCTTAAATTATAGAGGTTATCCATTTACGATTTGTGCTTCGGTAAATGATGTGGTGGTTCACGGTTTTCCCAATGATACACCATTAAAGAATGGTGATATTGTTTCAATTGATATGGGCGTAATATTAAATGGTTGGCATGGAGACCATGCTTATACATTTATTCTAGGTGATGCAGATCCTGCAGCTATTCAATTGGTAAAAATCACCAAAGAGTCTTTATATAAAGGCATTGAGAAAGCAATTGTAAACAATCGTATTGGCGATATTGCTTATGCCATTCAAGAACATACTGAAATTAAAAATGGGTATGGTGTTGTTAGAGAATTGGTAGGACATGGATTGGGAAGAAGCTTGCATGAAGATCCTCAAATGCCTAATTACGGAAAAAGAGGCTCTGGTCCTAAATTAAAAGAGAACCTGGTGTTGGCCATTGAGCCAATGATCAATTTAGGTTCACGTGAAGTGTTTACCGATGAAGATGGATGGACAGTTAGAACCAGGGATGGCAAACCTTCTGTTCATTTTGAACACGATGTTTGTGTGAAGCGAAACAAAGCCCTTATTTTATCTGATTACAGTATTATTGAAGCTGCAGAAAAAGCCAATCCAAATTTGAATACCAGTTATTATTCTTAATACATGAAAAACCTTATTGTGATTGGGGGAGGTGCTGCAGGTTTTTTTTGTGCGGTAAATGCGGCAAGGCTTAATCCGCATGTTAAAGTAACTATTCTAGAAAAATCCAATAAGTTATTATCTAAAGTAAAAATAAGTGGGGGAGGTAGATGCAATACTACGCATCAACTTTTTGAAATACCCGAACTGGTAAAAAAATATCCAAGAGGCGAACAGTTTTTAAAAAAAGCCTTTTATTTATTTAATACCCAAGATACCATCCATTGGTTTGCGGAACGTGGAGTTGAATTGCATGCTGAAGCTGATGGCAGGATGTTTCCGGTAACCAATAATTCTGCAACCATTATAGAATGTTTGTTAAAAGACGCAGATCGATATAAGGTTAACATACAACTGCATACCGAGGTAAAAAAAATCACCAAAATTGATGATCGTTTTCAAATTGAAACGAATCAAATAAGTCCTATTGAAGCAGATTATATCTGTATTGCTTCAGGCGGATTACCCAAAATAGACATGTTTAATTGGATCAAAGAATTAGGACATGCCATTCAATCACCTGTCCCTTCTCTTTTTACTTTTAATATGCCCAAGCATCCCATTACAACATTGATGGGTTTGTCCGTTAGCAATGCAGTGATTAAAATAAGTGGAACCAAATTAAAAGAACAAGGTGCTTTATTGATTACACATTGGGGGTTAAGTGGGCCAGTTGTGTTGAAGCTATCAGCATGGGGAGCAAGACAATTGGCTGATATGGGGTATCAATTTTCCATACAAGTAAATTGGTTAGGTGAAACTACGGACGCGATAGTAAGAGCCGATTGGTCATTCTACAGAGAACAGTTTTCTGCTAATAAAATGGGCAGTAAATATCCATTTGCATTGCCTTCTAGGTTGTGGCTATTTTTATTGGAAGAAGCAGGCATTTCAGCGGATACCAGATGGGGTGAAGTGAAAGGGGCCAACCAAAATAAATTGATTCAGCTACTCACGAGTCATGTTTTCGAAATCAATGGCAAAACAACATTTAAAGAAGAATTTGTTACTTGTGGGGGAGTGCAACTTTCGACTATTCATCCTCAAACCATGGAAAGCAAATTGGTTCCAGGCTTGTATTTTGCTGGTGAAGTAATGGATATAGATGGTATTACAGGCGGATTCAATTTTCAACATGCTTGGACCAGCGGATTCAACGCGGCTAGTGCAATTGCGCAATCTGCGCATTAAGTTTTAATAATAGCCCCTTTTTTAAAGCGAATTATTGTATTTTATATTGAAAAGTCTTAACTTATAGCTAGAAAATTATACTATGAGTAAAGTAAGTAATATCCTAGCAAGAAAAGGCAATACTGTTGCCATAGTTAGCCCTGACACTTCTGTAATTGATGCATTGCGTATGATGGCAGAGAAAAATATTGGCTCTGTTGTTGTTGCAGAAAACGATCGTTTTTTAGGTATCCTCACAGAAAGAGACTATTCTAGAAAAGTCATTTTGATGGGAAGAAATTCCACGAAAACTCCAGTTAGTGAAATCATGAGTGCCGATTTCCCATCTGTTGCAATGACTGATTCTGTTGAACACTGTATGCAGTTAATGAGTGCCAGACATATTCGTTATTTGCCTGTTATGGTCGATAATCAATTAGCAGGTATTATTAGCATGAACGATGTGGTTACAGAAACCATTTTAAGTCAGAAGGAAACCATTACTCAATTAGAGAACTATCTTCAATCCTAAGCTCCCATTCGTACAAGCTAATTCACTTCAGAAAGGCATTTTTTGCCAATTATCAAACATTCTGTTAATTCATTCTATAGTATCAATAGAATGCATATTTTGTATTACCTAAACTAACAATATGAAAAGATATTTCCTGGGCACGGCATTGCTATTAGTAGGTGTTTCTACAATGGTTCATGCACAACAAACTCCAACAACTGCAGCAAAACCTGCTGCTGATACTACCAAGCCAGCAGCTCCTAAAAAGCCAACTGTTGCCGATAAAACAAAGGGCAATAAAAAAATGGAAGGCTTATTTACCATTTATCAAGATACGGTAACTGGTAGCTTGCAAATGTATATTCGTAAAGACCAATTAGATAAAGAATTTATTTATCAGAGTTTTTCAATCAGTGGTCCTACTACTTTGTTTTTAAATCAGAGTATGCATAGAAATACGGCAGTGTATAAAATTAGAAAGGCATTTGATAAATTAGAATTCTCAGAAGTAAATACCAATTTCTTTTACGATCAAAAAAACCCGGTAAGTAAATCGGCCAATGTAGACAAGCCAGAAGCGGTGTTCTTTAATGATAAATTTAGCATTGAAGACGACAACGGCTATTTAGTAAGTGTGGATGGTTTATTCCTTAGTGAAAAAATGGATCCAGTGAAGCCACAAATGGCACCAAGCCCGTTGGCTATGTTTATGTTTAATTTAGGTGGATTAAATCCCACTAAATCTAAGTATGTAGACATTCGATCTTATCCAAACAATACAGATATAGTAGTGGACTTATCTTATGATAATCCGTCTACCATGGCATCAGGCGGTCCAGATGTAATTGATCCTAGATACGTTCGTGTTAGAATGCAACATAGTTTTTTAGAAATGCCTAAAAACGATTTTAGGGCAAGAAGAGATGATCCAAGAGTGGGTTATTTTATGCAACAGCGTACTGATATGACTAGTATTGGTGTAACACCGTACAAAGACATGATTAATCGTTGGTTTTTGAAAAAGAAAGATCCAACTGCTGCATTGAGTGAGCCGGTAGAACCCATTGTTTTTTGGGTAGAGAATACAACTCCATTAGAATATCGTCAAACAATTGTTGATGCAGGGTTAAAATGGAATGAAGCATTTGAAAAAGCAGGTTTTAAAAATGCGGTTCAAATGAAAATCATGCCCGATGATGCAAAGTGGGATCCCGCGGATATTCGTTACAATGTAATCAGATGGGTATCTTCTGCTCAACCCTCTTATGGTGCCATTGGGCCAAGTTTCGTGAATCCAAGAACAGGTCAAATATTAGGATCAGATATTACAGTTGAGTGGTACTCTGGAAGTTCAACTCCTATCAGTGATGAATTGTTTAATGGTCCTTCAATGCCACAATTGGTATTCCCGGGAATGGAGCACCAGCATCAATTTAATTGCAATATTGGTTCAGAGTTAAAAATGCAATACACAGCAGGGTTAACCACATTAGAAACAATGGATGCAAGTGCTGCAGAAATTAAAGAAATGCACCAGCAATTTCTTATTTATTTAATCATGCACGAGATGGGTCATACACTTGGTTTGAACCACAATATGAAGAGTAGCCAAATGTTATCACCTGCTGAAGTGCATAACACTTCCATTACTCGTAAAATTGGTTTGATTGGATCGGTGATGGATTATCCTGCAATCAACGTTTCATTAGACCGATCTAAGCAAGGAGACTATTATACTACCAAAGCTGGTCCTTATGATATTTGGGCGATTGAATTTGGATATACTCCTTTTAATGAAGCAGAGGAAGAAGCAATGCTCACTAAAATCTTATCTCGAAGTAACGATCCAAAATTAGCATTTGGTAACGATGGAGACGATATGCGTGCACCAGGAAAAGCTATTGATCCTCGTATCAACGTAAATGATATGAGCAATGATGCGGTGGCTTATGCAGAAGAGAGATTTAAGTTAGTGAATAATATTATGGGTAAGTTGATTCAGAAATATACCAAGCCTGGTCAGTCTTATGCAGAGCTTAGATCTAGATATAGTATGTTGCAAGGACAAAGAAGCGGTCAAATCAATGCAGTGAGCCGTTATATTGGTGGCGTATATATTGATAGAAGTTTCCCTGAACAAAATTCATCCAACAAACCTTACACGCCTACACCACTTGCTACACAGAAAAAAGCAATGGAAGTATTGAATAAATATGTCTTTGCGCCAAATGCATTTGAAGCAGACACTCAAGTATTTCCTTACCTACAGATGCAACGTAGAGGTTTTAATCAACCTGGAAACGGTGAAGATTTTAAAGTGACGAATAATTTCTTAGGATTACAAGTAAATGGTGCTTTGGCACATATTTTAAATCCAATCACATTGCAGAGAGTAAATAACACTCGCTTGTACGGAAATGAATATGGTGTAGTAGAAATCATGAATGATCTTGTAAAAGGAATCTTTGACGCAGATATCAATACCAATGTAAATGTATATCGCAGATATGTTCAAATTAGTTTTGTAAAAGGTGCTGCAAGTTTATTGGCTCCAACAGCGCCATTAGACGATGTATCTAAATCTGCTACATTGTATACGTTGAAAAAATTGAGAACCAAATTGACTGCAGCTGTATCTCCTAATGAAGATACTAAAGCACATAGAGCACATTTGTTGTTCATCATAGACAAAGCGTTGAAAGTAGATTAATCAATTTGCTGAAAAATAAAAACCCGTTCACTCATTATAGTTGAACGGGTTTTTTATTATTTTTTTGGCTGATCAACACTGTTGCATCATTAAGACTTCTTTGGTTTATTCAAAGGGGCCTTTAAAGCTTGTTTGTTTTCTTTGTAGCGCATATCTGGTGTGCCATCTGCTTTTTTAGGACCAGGGGCGATTGCTTTTAATTTTTCTTTATTGGCTTTGTAGCGCATGTCCATAGTTCCATCCGATTTGGTAGGATGTAAAACGGCACTGTTTTTTCCATTTGGCTTTATGCCTTTTTGAATGGATTGAATCTTTTTGATTTCTTCCGGACTTTGACTTTTTTGTTGTGCTAGGATTGGTGAAAAAGGGAAAGCAGCTAATAATAGCAGTATGCAAACCTGATACATAGTCGATTGATTTGCCAACTAAAATACAACAAAGCCATTAATATCTTCTTGGATAAGTTTGAGCAACCCTAGCTTCTTTTCTTTCAACATTGTTTGATGGAGATTTGTATCCAGGAGCACCTTCTCTTATTGCTGCACCTCCAGGCCCAGCTCTGTATTTGGCTTCTGGGTTGGTATTGCTGGCATTGTTCTGAAGAAACTGCATTCGCTTACGAATACGATCCATATTTTCTTTATTCCTTTTGGCTTTTTCAGCATCTGTTAAAACAGGTCCTGTATTTTTTGTCTTTTTACCCATCGACATTGCCTTGGCTCTTTCAGCCTTATTGGCCATTATTTGAGCTTCCATTGCTTTTTTCTGAGCACGCATGGCCCTTTCTACCCTAGGGTCATAAGATTGTGCATAGGAGGATATACCCAATATGCACCCCATTAATAGGAATAGTGGAGTAATTTTCATAAGAAAATGGTCATTGGAACACTAATTTAGGGAAAAAATGATATAAATGCAATATCTGGTAAGGAATTTAGGGCTTAAATACTGTTAAATTTCCGAAGAATGATTAGCTTTGCACCCCGATTAAAACCATCGGGTTATAGTATGATTTTATTTAACAAACAACTAAACGCAGATGCTCAGGAGAACGTTGCCGCTTCAGAAGAAGCCGTTACAGTTCCTACTGCGACAACAAATGCACCTGAAGTAGTTACCGCTCACGACGATTTCGATTGGAGTATTGACAAAAGAAATGTTAGTCACTATGCAGAATCTGAGCGCGTAAAGTATGACAAAGTGTACGACAACACTTTTATTCAAATTGAGGATGGAGAAATCATCAACGGTAGCGTTGTTGCCTTAACTAAAACTGATGTTGTAGTAAACATTGGATTTAAGAGTGATGGTTTGGTTTCTTTAAACGAATTCCGTGATTTGCCAGGATTGGCAGTAGGGGATGAAGTAGAAGTAATGGTAGTAGAGAAAGAAGACCGTTCTGGTAATCTTCACTTAAGCCGTAAGTCTGCTCGTATTTACCGTGCTTGGGAAAGAATTGTGGAAGTTCACAAAACTGGTGAAGTTGTAACAGGTACTGTTACCAGCAAAACCAAAGGTGGATTGATTGTAGACGTGTTTGGTATGGAAACATTCTTACCAGGATCTCAAATTGATGTAAAACCTGTAACTGATTACGATCAGTTTGTTGGTAAAACAATGGAGTTTAAAGTAGTGAAGATTAACGAAACTATTAAGAACGCTGTTGTATCTCATAAAGCCTTAATTGAAAGTGATATTGAAGCACAGCGTGCAGAAATCATGAGTAAGTTAGAGAAGGGTCAGGTATTAGAAGGTATTGTGAAGAACATTACTGACTTTGGTGCATTCATGGATTTAGGTGGTTTAGATGGTTTATTATACATCACTGATATTTCTTGGGGTAGAATTTCTCATCCAAGTGAAGTGGTTAAGATGGATCAGAAATTACAAGTGGTTGTATTAGACTTTGATGACGATAAGAAGCGTATCAGTCTTGGTTTAAAACAATTGACTCCACACCCATGGGATGTTTTACCTGAAGGATTGGCTGAAGGTTCTGTAGTAAAAGGTAAAGTGGTAAATATTGAAGATTACGGTGCATTCTTAGAAATTCAACCGGGTGTTGAAGGATTGGTGCACGTTTCTGAAATCACTTGGGCAAACACGCCAATCAATGCAAAAGAATTCTTCAAATTAGGAGATGAGCATGAAGCTAAAGTGGTTACCCTAGATAAGGATGCTCGTAAAATGAGCTTGAGCATTAAACAAATGACTCAGGATCCTTGGAATACCATCGAGAATAAATTCCCTGAAAACAGCAAGCACAAGGGATTAGTTAAAAACATTACTCCTTACGGTGTATTTGTTGAACTAGAGCCAGGAATTGGTGGAATGATTCATATTAGCGACTTAAGCTGGTTGAAGCGTTTCAATCACCCAACTGACTATACCAAAGTTGCTGATCAAATTGATATCATTATTTTAAGTATTGATAAAGAAAACCGCAAGCTTCAGTTAGGTCACAAACAACTAGAAGAAGATCCTTGGAATTCTTTAGAAGAAACTTTTGCTATCGGATCTATCCATGAAGGTACTGTTACCCGCAAGGATGATAAAGGTGCATTGGTTCAATTACAGTATGGTTTAGAAGGTTTTGCACCTAACCGTCACTTGAACAAAGAAGATGGTACTCAGGTTAAAGCTGATGAAACTGCACAATTTGTAGTAATTGAATTTGACCGCAACGAGAAGCGTATCGTTTTAAGCCACGCTCGTATTTGGGAGCAGCATATTGCTGAAGAAAAAGAAGCAGCGAAGAAAGAAGCGAAAGCTGAATCTGATAACACCAAGAAAGCGGTGAAAAATATCCAAGCTAAAGTTGAAAAAGCTACCCTTGGAGATTTAGGCGCTCTTGCTGAAATCAAGGCTAAATTGCAGGAAGGAGAGGGTGATACCAAGTAATATCACCTGAAGTTGTAATAGAAAAGGCTGTCCGGTTGTAAAACGCTGGACGGCCTTTTTAGCTATTAATTAACGCCCTGTACCATTAACTTGAGAAAAACCCTTCTTAAATTGCTATTTTATACGTAATTTCGCCAACTTCTATGGGTAGAATTGTAACTATTTTATTGTTGACCGTTTTCTTGGCTTCGTCTTGCACTACAAAGTTTGCTAAAATAATGAAGAGCAAGGATTATGAGTATAAGTACAAAATGGCCGAGCAGTACTATGCGAACAAAAAGTACCAAGAAGCTTTAAGGCTCTTTGAAGATATATTTCCGTATTTAAAAGGTTCTCAGCGATATGAAGATTTGTATTACAAATATGCGTATTCTTATTACTATATAAAAGATTACCTGAATGCGGAGAATATGTTTAAAAGCTTCGTAGAAAATTTTCCTGCGAGCACCAAAAGTCAAGACTGCGAATACATGCGCGCTTACTGCTATTTTAAACAATCACCAAAAGTTGAGTTAGATCAAACCAATACAACTAAAACAATGGGTTTAATGCAGGCTTTTATTAGCACGCATCCCACTTCTAGTAGAGCCAAAGAAGCAACCGATATCATCGATTTGTGCAGAGAGAAATTAGAACGGAAAGAGTTTTTAAGTGCTGAATTGTATTATAACCTCGGTTTTTATAAAGCAGCAGCAATTGCATTTAGCAATGTAGCAGATAATTTTCCTGATTCAAAAAAATCAGATGAATACAAGGCGCTCATGATTAAGTCATACTTTAAGTATGCAGAAATGAGCTACGAGGAAAAACAAAAAGAGCGATACGAGAAAGTGATTTCAGAATGCAATGAATTTGCAGAACGTTTCACTGATAGTAAGTTTTTAGAAGAAGTTACTAAGTATAAAACACAAACCCTTAACATACTTAAAAAAACGGGAAAAAATGAGTAAATTAAGAAGGCAAATGAGTGCCAACACCGCTAGTGTGGTAGAAACCAAAAGCCTAATCTCCATAAAAGAGAAAACAGGTAATCTGTATGAATCTATTGCGATTATTGCAAGAAGAGCGAATCAGATCAACATTTCCCTACGCGAAGAATTACACAATAAGCTAGAAGAGTTTGCAAGCCATACTGATAGCTTAGAAGAAATTCATGAGAATAAGGAGCAAATTGAAATTTCCCGTGCGTACGAGAAAATGCCTAACCCCGCAATTCTGGCTACTACAGAGTTTATGGAAGGTAAAGTGTACCATAGAAGAAATATTGATACCGACTTATTTAGATAAGCCAATTCTTTCTAAAATGATTTAAACGACAGTATAATACTGTCGTTTTTTGTTACTTTTAGTTTCTCTACAAATTAATTTTAGATATGCGTAAGCACTTGTTTTTATTGATTGTTGCAATTATTTTATTGTTGAATTCATCAGTAAGTGCCCAAGAGCTAAAAGCAAAAGTTACTGTAATGGCTGGTAGGGTTGCCACTACAGTAGACAAAAAAATATTTACCACGCTCCAAACTCAGCTGAATAATTTCATGAATAACCGCAAATGGACTGCGGATGTATTCAGAGAGAATGAAAAAATTGAGTGCAGTTTTATTGTAAATATTGAATCTGCGGTAGAGCCAAATATATATAAAGCTTCATTAACTGTGCAAGCAGCTAGACCAGTCTTTAATGCTTCTTATCAAGCTGCATTGGTCAATTTCATAGACCCAGAATTATTGTTTAAATACGTAGAATTTCAACCAGTAGAATTTAATGAGAATAGGGTACAGGGTACCGATGCAGCAGCTGCTAATTTAACGGCTGTTTTAGCATATTATGCCTATATGATTATTGGCTTAGATTATGATTCATTTTCTCCTAAATCTGGGGAATCCTATTTTAGAAAAGCACAGAATATCGTAAATAATGCGCCAGAAGGTCAGCGAATTGCTGGTTGGAGAATGTTTGATGGATTGAGAAATCGCTATTGGTTAAATGAGAATTTAATCAATACTAAATTCAATATCATTCATGATGTGGTACATACCTATTATAGGGCTGGTTTGGATAAATTGATAGACAGTGAAAATGAAGCGAGGGCCAATATTTTGCAAGCATTAATTCAGTTGAGTGCGTTTAATAAAGAGAATCCTAATACCATGATCCTGCAATTTTTTATGCAAGGGAAAGTGAATGAATTAATTGGAATATTTAAAAAAGGAACTGCTGAAGAAAAGTTGAAAGCTGTAGAAATTTTATCTTTACTAGATATACCGAATGCGAATAAGTATAAAGAGGAATTAAAGTGAGAAAAAGTATTGTCTTATATTTTTTTGTATTTGCCATCTCTTGTTCAGGTGAGAAAATTCCTAAGCAAGTACTTCCTATTAATGATATGTCTAAAATCATGTGGGACCTTATAAAAATGGATGAGTATTTCATTCGAATCACAGCTAAGGATTCGTTGAATAAATTGGCAAAGGAAAATATTCGTTTGTATGACCAAGTGTTTCGCAGCTATGGTATTGAGAGAAAAAAATTTTACGATAGTTACGCTTATTATACTGCTCATCCAGAACAGTATAAAGTATTAATTGATTCAATGGAAGCGATTTCTACTAGACAAAGAACAACGTTTCAACAAAAAACACAACCCGCTAAATAATGAATAAGGTTTTTAAAGATGCGCTAGAAGCTACTGCCGATATTAAGCATGGTGCTACCATCATGTTAGGTGGATTTGGTTTAAATGGAATTCCTGAAAATTGTATTGCAGCTTTAGTTAAACACAATATTCGTGATTTAACTTGTATTTCAAATAATGCTGGTGTAGATGATTTTGGTTTGGGATTACTACTACAGACCAAACAAATTAAAAAAATGATCAGTAGTTATGTAGGCGAAAATGCCTTATTTGAAAAGCAATTATTAAGTGGTGAATTGGAAGTTGACTTGGTGCCCCAAGGAACTTTAGCAACAGGTATTCAAATGGCTGCAATGGGTATTCCTGCTTATTTTACACCTGCAGGTTTTGGAACAGAAATAGCTATAGGTAAAGAGGTAAGAGAATTTGATGGCAAAATGTATTTGATGGAAAAAGCCATTCATGCAGACTTTGCAATTGTGAAAGCATGGAAAGGGGATAAGGCAGGTAATTTGGTATTTAGAAAAGCGACAAGAAATTTTTCTACTTCCATGGCAAAAGCGGGTAATATAACTATTGCAGAAGTAGAACATTTGGTAGAGCCTGGAGAAATTGATCCTGATGAAGTAGATGTAGCAGGTGTTTATGTACACCGAATTTTCCAAGGGAGCAATTATGAGAAAAGAATTGAAAGAAGAACAACTAAAATCTAATTAAATCATTTCGTTAAGTCAGTTTTATGGCATTAGATAAATTTGGAATTGCAAAAAGAATAGCCAAAGAGTTAAAAGATGGAATGTATGTTAATTTGGGAATAGGTATTCCAACTTTAGTAGCCAATTATATTCCGAATGATATAACTGTAGTCTTCCAAAGTGAAAATGGTATTTTAGGCATGGGGCCATACCCCGAGGAATCAGCAATTGATGCAGATTTAATTAATGCCGGAAAGGAAACCGTAACGGTTATTCCGGGCGGAGCTTTTTTTGATAGTGCAGAAAGCTTTGGAATGATTAGGGCGGGTAAAATTGATTTGACTGTTTTAGGTGCTATGGAAGTAAGTGAACAAGGCGATATAGCCAATTGGAAAATACCGGGCAAAATGGTGAAGGGGATGGGAGGTGCAATGGATTTAGTGGCCAGTGCCAAAAATATTATTGTTGCAATGATGCATACCAATCCTAAAGGGGAGAGTAAGCTCTTGCCAAAATGTAGCTTGCCTTTAACTGGTGTGGGATGTGTGAAGAAAGTTGTAACTGAATTAGCAGTATTAACCATCACCACAGATGGATTTCAATTGTTAGAACGTGCTCCAGGCGTTTCAGTAGAAGAAATAATTGCTAAGACTGCTGGTAAATTAATTGTTCCTGATTTTGTGCCAGAAATGGACATTTAATTGTAGCAGGATAACCAAACTATTTATTGTTTAAACTGTTTAATCAACTCTATATCGTTAACCATAAAATCAATTATAATGAGTATTCAAGTTGGCCAAAAGGCTCCAGCGTTTACCCTGTTTAATACAGAAAAACAAAAAGTAAGTTTAGAAGAACAACAAGGAAAACCAGTCGTATTATTGTTTTTTCCATTGGCTTTTACAGGTGTATGTACTGCAGAACTTTGTAATGTTAGAGATAATATTGCTTTGTATAATAATACCAACGCACAAGTATTTGGTATTTCTGTTGACTCCCTTTTTACTTTAGAAAAGTTTAGCAAAGAGCAAAATTTGAATTTCCCTTTGTTAAGCGACTTTAATAAGGAAGCTGCAAAAGCGTTTGGTGTATTATATGAAACATTCCCAGCGTTCGAAATGTTGGGTGTTAGCAAACGTGCTGCTTTTGTAATAGACAAAGAAGGTGTGGTTCAATATGCTGAAGTTTGTCCTACACCAGGCGACTTACCTGATTTCGCTGCAATTCAAGCTACTTTAGCTGCATTGTAATTAAATTGTATATCTACGGCATTGTTTTTCAAATTATTGAAGAACAATGCCGTGGGTATTTTTGGTATTTCCCTAAATACTAATTAACTTCATCAGACAATAAGTTGAATGAAGATTCTTTACAGGTCAATTTTATGGGTATTCTTTGCTATTGGCTGCAGTTGTATTGCAGTGAATGGTTATCCTATAGATTTCTCTGCCCCTGTAAATACAGAAAATAAAATCCAACGTTTTTATCCCAACCCTGCTACTCAATACATCCATTTTCAATTGGATCCATCAGTGGATAAATCTTATACCCTAGAAGTATTTAATTTTATGGGTAGAAAAATGAGTTCTCAAAGAGTGAACTCATCTAAGCTGACCATTTATTTTGATGACAATTATTTTCGTGGATTGTACATCTATCAATTAAAAGATCGCTCAGGAAGAATTATTGAGTCGGGTAAATTTCAAGTGGCCAGATAAGGGTTAATTGTTTTTTAGTCTAGCTACTTATATGCTCCATTATCTATCGGTAACTTCAACAATTAAAAATTTTAAATAGTTGGTATTTTCCATTCCCCAAATGATTGGATGATCGCTTGCTTGTGCTTGAAAAGTTACTTGCTTAATTCGCTTTTTAGCGTCTTTTGCAGCAGCGTTGATGGTATGTAGAAACAATTCTGGGTTTACCAAATTCGTACAGCTAGAAGTAACGAGGAAGCCTCCATTTCGTATCAGTTTCATTCCCCTTAAATTAATTTCTTTATAACCCGTCACTGCCTTCTGTATATTTTCTCTGCTCTTGGTAAATGCAGGTGGATCTAACATCACTACATCATAAAGGGGGCCGTCTTTACCCCAGTCTTTAAGTACGTCAAAAGCATTCATAGCTTTGAACTCCACAATTTTTTCAAGTCCATTTAAAGCTGCATTTTTATTGGCTTGCGCAACTGCTTGCTCCGATATATCAATGCCTAAAACAGATTTAGCGCCGTAATGAGCTGCATGAATTTCGAAGGTTCCCGTATAAGTGAAAGCCCCCATCACTTCTGCACCTTTTACGATATGTTGAATGGCCCTTCTATTGTCTTGTTGGTCTAAAAAATAACCAGTCTTTTGGCCATTTTCTATGTCAACATAAAATTTCAATCCATTTTCATTGATAGTGATTTGAGTATCAAATGGGGCCGATAAAAATCCTTTTTGTTGTTCTAGGCCTTCCAAGGTTCTTACGGGCACATCGTTGCGTTCATAAATCCCCTTTGGTTTAAAAATGGTTTCAATTGCATGAATAATAGCCCGTTTCCAAATATCAATTCCCAATGCCAATGTTTGAATTACAAAGTAATCGTTGAATTTATCAATGATTAATGCTGGTAGCTGATCTGCTTCCCCAAATACCAATCTGCAGTTTTCGGTATAGCCTGTTCTTTGTCTGTACTGCCAAGCCTGAAGAATACGCTGATAAAAAAATGCTTCGTTAATATCTTCAATTTTTCTGCTCAGCAAGCGGACTACTATTTGTGATTGGGCGTTATAATATCCAACCCCTGCTAATTTTCCATCGGCAAATCTAACTTCCACTATTTCACCGGGTTCAGGATTACCTGCCACCCGATCTACTTCATTGCCATATATCCAAGGATGTCCATTCGCTATTCTAGGGGCTATTTTCTTTCTCAGGTATACCTTAATCATTTGGCAAATATAAGTAGGCTAGAACTGTCAATTTTTCCCTTTTCTTTGCGTGGCAAAATTATTGCCTATATAGGCTATCAAATAATTTATACTATGGAAGAGCAAGAATTGCAGAATAATAGCGAAACAACCGAAAAAACAGCAGAAATGAATATTAATGCTGACGAAACTGCAGCTGGAACTGCCCATTTAAATGAACCAGTTGCAGAAGAGACTGCAATGGCCAAATTGGAGGAAGAATTGGCAGAACAAAAGGATAAATACCTACGTTTAATGGCTGAATTCGACAATTTTAGAAGAAGAACAGCTAAAGAAAGGTTGGAATTGATTCAAACTGCTGGAAAAGATGTGATTGTTTCTTTATTGGATGTTTTGGATGATTGTGATAGGGCAGAGAAGCAATTAAGTGGCAATGATGATATAGCCCTTCAAAAAGAAGGTATTTTATTGGTATTTAATAAACTCCGTAGCAACCTACAGCAGAAAGGAGTTAAAGTGATGGAAAGTATTAACACCGATTTTGATGTAGAAAAGCATGAAGCCATTACTGAAATTCCTGCTCCTTCAGAAGAGATGAAGGGAAAAGTAATTGATGAAGTAACCAAGGGTTATTTTTTAAATGATAAATTGATTCGCTTTGCTAAAGTGGTTGTAGGAAAATAATCCAATTTTAATTTTATGGCAAAAAGAGATTTTTACGAAGTACTAGGTGTATCAAAATCTGCTTCGGCTGATGAGATAAAAAAAGCTTATCGCAAAACGGCTATGCAATTTCACCCGGATAGAAACCCTGGTGATAAAGCAGCAGAAGAGAAGTTTAAAGAGGCTGCAGAAGCTTATGAAATATTAAGTGACGCCGATAAGAAAGCCAAGTACGATCGTTATGGTCATGCTGCATTTGGTCCCGGAACCGGAGGTGGAAATTATGGTGGCGGTGCGGGCATGAATATGGATGATATTTTCAGCCAATTCGGAGATATTTTTGGAGATGATATGTTTGGCAGTTTCTTCGGTGGTGGTAGACAGCGTGGAGGAGGTGGTAGACAAAGAGGAACAAGAGGGTCTAATTTGCGCATTAAGCTTAAATTAAACTACGAAGAAATAGCCAAAGGCGTTACTAAGAATGTAAAGGTAAAAAAGCATGTTGTTTGTACAACATGTACAGGCAGCGGTGCTAAAGATAAAAACAGTTCACAGTCTTGTTCAACTTGCGGAGGATCGGGTCAAGTTCGAAAAGTGACCAGTACTTTTCTAGGACAAATGCAAACTGTTTCTACTTGTCCAAGTTGTAATGGAGAAGGAACAACAATAACAGCAAAGTGTGGTTCTTGTAAAGGCGAAGGACGTGTTTATGGAGAAGAAACCATCAGTATTGAAATACCGGCTGGTGTTCAGGAAGGTATGCAACTAAGCATGAGTGGAAAAGGCAATGCTGGGGAACGTGGTGGTGCTCCCGGAGATTTAATCATACAAATTGAAGAGGAATCGCACGAAGAGCTACATAGAGATGGGCTGAATGTGGCTTATGATTTATATATCTCTTTTCCTGACGCTGTTTTTGGTACACAAGTTGAAGTTCCAACTATTGATGGAAGAGCAAAGATTAAGATTCCTGCAGGCACACAAAGTGGAAAAATATTTAGGTTAAAAGGGAAGGGATTCCCTGAAGTTCAAGGTTATCATAGAGGAGATCAATTGATTAATGTTAACGTATGGACACCTCAAAGCTTAAGTGCCGAAGAAAAACAAGCGTTAGAGAAATTTAATACAAGTGGTAACTTTAAGCCCAATCCTGCTAAAGGAGAAAAAAGTTTTTTTGATAGAGTGAAAGAGGCGTTTAGTTAATTTGAATATAAAATAAATTTGAAGCCTTGCAATAATTGTGAATTAGTTATTGCGAGGCTTTTTCTTTTTCGTTGGGTTATATAATTTATCCGCTTTTTGAATCAGTTGCAATAATTCATTTTCAACTGGATCTAAAGGATTGCATACACTTGCTGAAAGTGAATGCAAATTGCTATAAGTAAAATTGGTAAAGTATTTCGATTTGCGCAGCATGCCTGCAAATGCTGCTATAGTTATTGTTCTTCTGCTTGCAGAATCTAAAAGTTGAATCGGGGTATAATTGTTTTTCAATTGAAACAATTGTGATTGTATAGATTCATCCAATGCAGACTTATAAGTTAATTTGATTTCTGCTAATTGATTGGGAATCTCTTTAGTTGCAAGTTCAATTTCGAAAAGGGCTAGCGATGCGTGTCCACTGCCAATTTCACCTCCTATTAAAGTAGCCGAACTATCTGCAATGGCATCTTTTTTATTGTCGAATCCAATAAGACGATAGGAGCTGATGGCCTCTTTGTTAAATGCAATATTTAAAATGGTGTTTTTTGCAACAGCGAAAAGGGTAGAAGTGAATTCTTTAACTAAAATTTTTTCTGCTTCAGCTATCTGATCAATATAGGCAAAGTTTCCGTTTCCTTTTTTTGACAAAGTTTCTAATTTGCTGTCTTTATAATTTCCCATACCTACACCCAAACAAGTTAAACTGATTCCATATTCCTTATAACTTACTATGAGGTCTTCAAGTTCTTTCTCAGTTCTTTGTCCTACATTAAAATCACCATCTGTAGCCAAGATAACTCGATTGTTGCCCCCCTTGATAAAGGATCCTTTCGCTAGGTTATAAGCTACTTTGATTGCATTTTCACCTGGTGTGTCTCCATTGGCACTTAATGAATCAATTACTTCATTGATGATTTTTTTTTCTGAGCCACTGGTGGGATA
>CALRUG020000064.1:0-17121 GCA_943371295.1 Synechococcus sp. UW140
CTGTGTTTTGGTTATTGTTATATGTATTTGTGACTCTCACTTCAATATTATTTTTAGGGGCATTGGCCATCAGTAGTATCTCGGGAATATCATTCACTATATGTATGTTGGCACTAGGTTTTTTTGCCGTGCTCATTACTTTGGGCGGAATGAAAGTTATTGGATACACCGATGTAATACAAGTATTCTTTTTAATCTTAGGCGGATTGGCAGCTACCTATATTGCTTTGAACCTAGTAGCAGAGCAAAATGGCACAAGTGGTTTGTTGAATGGATTTAAAGTTTTAACGGAAAAAGCAGACGATCATTTTCATATGATTTTGAAGCCCGATAATCCAAGCTTTACCGATTTGCCAGGGCTTACTGTTTTAATTGGAGGATTATGGATTGCGAATTTAAATTATTGGGGATGTAACCAATATATTACACAACGCGCATTAGGAGCCGATTTAAAAACGGCACGTAATGGATTATTATTTGCAGGGTTCTTAAAATTAATCATGCCCATTATTGTAGTACTACCAGGTATTGCAGCTTATGTAATGCACCAACAGGGCTCATTCCAAACAGAGTTATTGCAAGATGGAGAAGTGAACCCAGACCGTGCTTATCCAGTATTATTAAATTTATTACCGGTGGGATTAAAGGGCCTGTCTTTCGCAGCTCTTACTGCAGCGGTAGTAGCATCCTTGGCAGGAAAAGCCAATAGTATCGCTACCATTTTCACATTAGATATTTATAAAAAGAAAATCAATACTGAAGCGGGTGAACAAAAAATGGTCAACATTGGAAGAATCTCCATTGTTGCAGCAATGATATTAGCGATGGTAGTAGCACCATTTATGGGGATTGATAAAAAAGGAGGATTCCAATATATTCAAGAATATACAGGCTTTGTTTCGCCAGGTGTATTTGCCATGTTCTTCTTAGGATTCTTCTGGAAGAAAACCAGCTCTAATGCAGCACTGTTTGCAACCATTGGTGGATTTGTTCTTTCCATTATTTTCAAGTTCATGCCTAATTATGTAGACCTATCTTGGTTGGCTTCTTCTGGATATGCTGTTGCTAATTCAACAGGCGTATTTGAAATTCCATTCTTAGATAGAATGGGAATTGTATTCTTGATATGCTTGGTAGGCATGTATTTTATCAGCATGAACGATATCAGAAAAGGCGTTCAAACCAATGGCTTAGAAGTGGATAGAAGCATGTTCAAATTGCATCCAGCATTTGTAGTAGGCGTAATAATACTATTTGGAATTATTGCTGCACTCTATACCATACTTTGGTAAATAAACCCCTACTTACCGAATGCTGCAATATTGGTACTGAAGATTTTAACCGCAATAGCAATCAGGATTACACCAAAGAATTTTCTTACGGCCAGTAATCCTGATTCGCCTAGTGCTCGTTCAATTACTTTGAGTAATCTTAAAGTAATGTAAACAACCACCAGATTAATCAGTATACCAAATAAGATATACATTTCATCAAAGTTCGCTTTTAACGACATGATGGTGGTAAGCGTACCAGACCCTGCAATAATGGGGAATGCGATAGGTACCACACTTCCACTTTTTGCATTGTTGTCGCCTTTAAAAATTTCATGTCCTAAAACCATTTCAAGGCCAAGCAAAAAAATCACTATAGATCCACCAACAGCAAAAGACCGAATATCTAATCCAAGAATTTTAAGAAAAGGTTTACCAGCAAATAAAAATAAAATCATTAGGGCGCCAGAAATCAATGTCACTTGAAGAGAGCGAATACCTCCGCCCATTTTTTCCTTTAAAGAAATTAACAAGGGAATAGACCCTACAATATCAATTACCGCAAAAAGGGTAAATGTAACTGTTAGCAGTTGATCTATTTGAAATTCCATGCGCTTGTTTTTTTAAAGATACCATTTTTCTAAACAGTGGGTCTATGCCACTCTTTACCTTGTCTAGAGTAATTATAGAGCAGCTCATGGGTCATGCTATCTTCTGTTACTTGAATTTTTACCACACAACCATAGTGTAAAGTAAAAGCATCAAAGGATTCTTTTAATGGGGTGGAAGTAATATGAGATAGAATACTTCTGAGTACACCACCATGTGCAACAATCACTGCTGATTCTTGTTTGGAAACAATTTCATTAAAGCGATTCACTACTCTATTATGTAAGTCTACATAGCTCTCTCCTTTTGGAACTGGTACGTTTACAAAATCATCCATCCAAGGTTGTATCTCTTCTTTAGGAATATCATTCCAAGGAAGTAATTCCCATTGGCCACAATTGAGTTCCATTAAATCATCGTGAACATCAATATCCAATCCATCAAACAATGCATCTGCTAATTTTTTACAGCGTTGTAATGGGCTACTATATACTTTTACTCCCTGGTTAGGCAAATGCGGTTTGATGGCTTCTACTTCTTCTAAAAAAGTTTCAGTAATATCCAAATCGGCCTGTCCATAACAGATGCCTTTTTCTACTTTGGGGGTGGTATGTCTAATTAAATAAATTTCCATAAGAGTAAACATCCTAAATAAAATGCAATTTCACAAACTTGTTGAGTGGAACCCAAACAATCTCCCGTATATCCTCCAATCCATTTCTTAAAATACCTGGCAGCAAATAACTGAGAAATAAAAGAAGGCATTTGAATGCTTACTATAAAAACTAATAGGGTTAGTATAAAATTCCAACTAAAGGAAATTGGAATTTGTAGTTGTAATCGAAGGGGCAATTGAAAGTAAAGCAAACCAAATAGCGCAACAATACTTAACAAAGACCCCATTAAAAGAACTGTCATTTCTCCCGAGGTTAATACTCTATCAGCCAGTGGCTTAGATTTACTCGCGTCAATATCTTGTACATATGGCAATTGCTGCATGATAGTGGTAGCCCAAAATCGACTATTGGCATGAGCTGCTATTAAAGCAACTGCAACCAATTCAATGGGAAAAAATTGCATTAATTCTAATAGTAATAAAAATTTTAAAGACAGGATTAAGATTAATCCAACAACCCCATAAGTGCCTAGGCGACTGTCTTTCATGATGGTCAGTATTTTTTCCTTGGTCCAACCACCACCAAATGCATCACAACAATCTGCAAAACCGTCTTCATGAAATGAACCAGTCAATAGGATAGTAGCGATCATTGAAAACAAAATGGCCAGGGCAGGAGAAAAAACCATATTCGCCAACACCAATACAATAGCACCTACTATTCCAACTACAATTCCGACCCAACTAAAATACCTGGCTGATGCTTGTAAATGGCTTTGTTTAAAAGGGAGATTACCCACTGGTATTCGAGTGAAAAACATCAAAGCCGTTTTAAATAATAACCACTGGTATTTCATGTAATCGTTTGCATGAAGATAATTATTCTGATGCAGTACTTACACCAGCTTGTTCAAAAGAAGCCATTTGATTTAAAAATGCAACAGCCGATTCAATTAAAGGTATGGCCAATGCTGCACCTGTACCTTCGCCTAGCCGAAGACCTAAATTTAATAAGGGTTTTGCTTTTAAGTACTGTAACATATTGGCATGACCTTGTTCATTGCTGTTGTGTGCAAAAATGCAATTGTTCATGAGGGTAGGTTCAATTTGTACAGCAATTAATAATGCTGCAGTAGCAATAAAACCATCTACTACAATAACCATTTTTTCTTCAGCTGCTGCTAGGTAAGCACCTACCATCATGGCAATTTCAAATCCTCCTACCGCACTTAATAATGCCAATGGCTCGTTGCTAAGTGCATGCAGTTGATGAAATAAGGCAGCTTTTTCAAGGGTATTTATTTTGGTATTCAATTGTTCATCATTGGCACCAGTACCCCTGCCAACACAAGCTGCCAAAGGAATACCCGTAATAGCATGCATGATTAGTGCAGCAGAAGAAGTATTCCCTATGCCCATTTCTCCAAAGCCAATACAGTTAGACCCTCCTTGAGCAACTGCTTTTACTATTTCTTTTCCTTTATGCAAGCAATTCAAAACCTGTTCGGAGCTCATTGCTTGTTCATGTAAATAATTGGCAGTTCCCATTCCTTGTTTTGCATGAATAAAATGAGTATCACTTATATGACTCAAATTGGCATTCACACCAGCATCTACTACAATGAGTTGTAGCTGATTCATTTGAGTGAAAACATTAATGGCTGCTCCGCCGTTCAAAAAGTTCAGCACCATTTGAGCCGTTACTGATTGAGGATAGGGGTTGACCAATCCTGTAGCAGCTATGCCATGATCAGCTGCAAAAACCATAATCGTAGGTCTTGCTATAAAAGGTTGAGTAGTCTGTTGAATTAAACCTACTTGTAAAGCAATCTCTTCTAGCATACCCAAAGCACCAATGGGTTTGGTCTTGCTATTTATTTTGTTTTGCAGCTGATCTTGAAGCATAGTGTATTTTATAAGTGTATACTGATACCCGTGTTAATTAAAAAAGGTATACTATTAAACCCTCTTAAATCGATGAATTTTTTACCTGTAATATTTTGCGCATCAGCAAACAGTTTTATTTTTTCGCTAAAACGATATTCTGCGTAAGCACTCAATATAAAGTATTCAGGTAGCAGTACATCGGCCCTTCGGAATCC
This sequence comes from Synechococcus sp. UW140, assembly GCA_943371295.1. Classification (GTDB taxonomy): domain Bacteria; phylum Bacteroidota; class Bacteroidia; order Chitinophagales; family Chitinophagaceae; genus Sediminibacterium. The sequence continues at coordinate 4,599 of CALRUG020000064.1, forward strand.
ACCAATATCAGACCTGCTTCCAACATATTTACCGATGATTGAAACACTTGCTTTTTCATGCGAATAATTTAAACTCATATTGCTTTGAAAGCCCGGTCTTCTTAATCCATAAATATAGCCTGTGTCTTTAAAATTGGTTCTGCTTTGCGTAGAATCGATCATGCTTAGGTAACTGAAATTCATATTCATTTGCAAACGATTGCTCAATCGAATACTAGTTTCATACTCAACGCCAAAAGCAGTTTGTTTGATAAAATTATAATACTTGTTTCGTACATAATCATAGTCTATCCCATTATTGGTATTCCTATAAAAAGCTACTAACCTGCTGGTAAAGCCTGTGTAATTATGCGCAAATCCTGCTTCAATAGTAGTACTAGTTTCTGCTTTTAAATCTCTTCTTCCACTAAATGAATCGAATAGCTGAAACAAAGAAGGCGTTTTAAATGCAGTGGCTACACTACCAAAAAACCGGAGTTGTTCAGAAACGGCAAAGGAAGGATTAAAAGTAAATGTGCTGCTATTGCCGTAAATAGAATGTTTGTTCAATCTAAAACCTGCATCTGCAAAAAAACCTTTCTGGTTATTAAATTGCAAAGAACTATACACCGATGATTGATGAATGCCTGTGTCTTTAAAACCAGATTTAAAAGGTCCGAAACTACTCACCGATTCAAACTGATTATTCATACTAGCAAAGCGGTACTCAAATCCTTGCAATAAAGACCAAGATTGATTTAATTTGATGGAAGCATACAATTCTGCAAACTGTGTTTTACCAAAATATTTGTTGCGTTGATAATAACTAAAGACAGCTTTGTCTGCACTATCTCTTTCATACCCTCTGTTGGTTTGACTGAACTGATAGTTGGCAGTTACTTGTAGCCCCTTGGTTTTATACACCAAACCAAAACCAGTATTCAACAAATTGTTTTTTAGTATATACTGCTTATCGTCATTAAATACGCCCGCATCAATGCTTGCTTGATATTGACTATACATCCCAAAACCCTTCAATAACAATTGATTGTTTACCGCGTATTGAATGGCTGCACTGGTGCTATTGCCCTTGTATCCATCTGCATCATAATTTCTGGTACCAATGGTGTCGGTTGCTGCACTAAATCCATTCGTACGAATACCTGCGTTTCGCAAACTATAAGTGAGTTTTTTGTACTTACCATATAGTTGCAAGTTGTTTTTAAAACTGTTTAAATTACCTGCAGTTAAAGTGGCTTTTATATTAATGGGTTTGTTTACATTTTGCTTTACGGTAATAATATTGATTACACCAGCAACTGCATCACTACCATACACCGTGCTTTGTGCTCCTCTACAAACTTCAATTCTTTCTACATCATTAATGGAGAAAAGATTGAGGTCAAATTCATTGCCAATTTGTGAAGGATCATATACGGGAATACCATCCATTAGTATCAAAGTTCTGCCACTATTGGCCCCACGCATAAATACAGTTTGATTGGTTCCCGCATTGTTAAGGGCTCCATTAATGGTAATGCCCACTGTTTCATTCAATACTTGGCCCAATGATTTACCCGAACTTTTAGACAACTCGGCTTGTCCAATTACGGTAATCACTTTACCTGTGGTACTTTGTTTTTGTTCCTGCTTATTGGCAGTTACCACTACTTCGTCTAGCACACTGGTGCGTAAACTGTCTTTTTGTGCATACAGGCCAGAACCTGATAGCAAGGTTAGGAAGAGCGTTAATTTTTTGCTCATTGTCCATTTAATTTAAAGGTCAACAATGAGCTTCCAGGAAAATAAAAAAACGGCGAAAAATAAATTACTGCTGCAGCAGCACTTTAGATTCCATGCTTTTCACCCGAAAGCCGTGAATACTTGTTTGCTATTGGCAGGTCTTCTGGCTTCCCGCCCTTTGAATGTCCTTCCCATCTCTATGTAATCGAGACAGTGGCTGTAGTGATTCAAAAGTTTGCCTTGCGGCGCGGGTTACAGCTACGGGGATAGCGCCGGAATTACACCGACTTCCCTTTTAATCATCTGACTGAGGCAGATGAACCAGTAACGCAGCAAATGTATATATTTATCCTTATGAAAGGGAATCAACAATTAAATGTTTTTAGTTTCACCATGATTGTGGTGGGCTTAGTAATAGGGATGGGAATTTTTAGATCGGCTGCAACCAGCGCACAGCATGCGATTGAACCATCTGTATATTTTGCTGCCTGGTTAATAGGAGGTTTTGTAGCACTATGTGGGGCCTTAACTTATGCAGAAATTGGGAGCAGGTTCCCTGTAACAGGCGGTTACTATAAAGTGTTTTCTTATGCCTATCATCCGAGTATGGCATTTGCTATCAATTGTATTATTCTTATTAGCAATGCAGCCAGTTTAAGTGTGGTAGCCATTATTGGAAGTGGATATATTGCTAAATTATTTCCAGGTACACCTTGGACTGATGTAGACAAAGCCTTGTTAAGTGCAGGAGCCATCATATTATTTTACATTATTAATTTGAGGGGGCTGAAAATGAGTTCACGTGCACAGAATATTTTAATGGTGATCAAAATCAGTATGATATTGGTGTTGATTGCGGCCTTATTCTTTCCATACGAATCGAGTACAACAGCAGCGGCTGCTGATTTGGCTACAGCTACAATCCCCCCAACCCCACAAATGAGTTGGATTCAAAGTTTGGGTTATAGTTTAATTGCTGTTTCTTTTACGTATGGTGGTTACCAACAAACCATCAATTTTGGAAGCGAAGTAAAAGATCCTGCCCGCAATATTCCTAAGGGAATATTTTTTGGGATCGCCATCATTATTGGTTTGTACTTGCTGGTTAATTTTAGCTATTACCAAATTGTTGGATTTGAACAAATGAAAGGCGAAAGAGAAATTGCTTATGTGGTAATAGATAAAGTATTTGGCGCCAAGGGGGCTGCTATTTTTTCTTTCTTTTTATTTTTTGGTGTATTGGCTTATGTAAATGCGCTCTTGATGAGCAACCCCAGAGTGATGTATGCCATGAGCGATGAAGGAACCATTCCTAAAATATTCTCTAAGCAAAATGAAAAGAATGGGGTATTGGTGGTTTCATTAACAGTGTTTACCCTAACCTGTTTACTCATTTTATTTTTTGCCCAAACATTTGATGCAATCTTAAACTTTACCATTTTTCTAGATTGTTTTGGTATGGTAGCATCTAGTGCCACCATATTTAAGTTGAGAAAAAATACCAAGCATTTAGATGGTACAGGTATCTATAAAATGAAGCTCTTTCCTATATTGCCCTTAATCTTTATGGCTACTTATTGTTTTGTTGGGGTGAGCATAGCCATCCAAACACCTAATACCGCCATTATTGGCACGGCGGTACTGGCTGCATTTATGGCCATTTATTTTATCACACAGCGCTTTAAAAAGGCCGCATAATGGTATAAGCTGCCTTTCATACTAATTTTAACACAAAACCATCCCTTTCCTTTCCGTCTGTCTAAATTCTGTAAAAGCCTCGCCGAATAACTTATTTTTGTTCTATGAGGAATTTACTATTACTAATGGTCGGTTGTTTTACGTTCGCTGGGCAAATAGCTGCACAGGGTTCAACAGACAAATGGAACCTTCAGCGTTGTGTGGAATACGCTGCAAAAAACAATATTTCGGTAAAGCAGGCCGATATACAAGCCAGATTAGCTGCATTAGAAGTGGAGCGGACTAAATTGTCTCAATATCCGTCTGCCAGTGCAAGTACCAATTTGGGTACCCAGTTTGGTAGATCCATTGATCCTACCACCAACTTGTTTACTACTACACAGTTGTTGTTTCAACAAGTAAACTTGAATGTGAATGCCACCGTTTTTAACTGGGGAGCTTTAAAAGCCGACCGTCAAATTGCAGGATTCAATGCACAAGCTGCATTGGCCGATATTGAAAGAATTAGCAACGATGTTTCGTTAAGTATAGCCACTTTCTTTTTACAAGTAGTAGCGGCAAAACAACAAATTGCCATTGCAGAAGTACAAGTGGGTCAAACCCAATCTCAGTTAGGTTTTACCCGCAAGCGGGTGGAAGCAGGAGCACTACCTGAATTAAGTGCCGCTGAAATTGAGGCGCAGCTTGCAAGAGACAGTACCTCACTAGTAAGTGCCAAAGCAAGTTTTCAGCAAGCCGTGATTCAGTTGAAAGCTGCCATCAACTTAGATATGTCTGTTTCATTTGATGTAGAAATACCTGCTGTAGATAATATTCCATTGCAACCATTGGGTGAATTAGATCCAGCATTTTTATATCAATTGGCATTGAATAATCAACCTGCACAAAAAGTAAGTGACTTAAGAATAAAATCTGCAGAAGCATCTATCAAACGAGCCCGATCAGCATTTTATCCAACCATTTCTGCCTTTGGTGGATTGGGGTCTAACTTTGCCAATGCAGCCACTACCATTACTGGAGCAAATGTGATAGGGAGCAGAGCAACAACCAATTTTGTTACTGTGAATAACCAAAACTATCAAGTATTTCAACCAGATATTCAATTGACTTCTTCTAAGAGAAATTTCTTTCAAATGTGGAGTGGATGGGGAGGTCAATTAGAACAAAACTTTAGACAGAACTTTGGCTTGAACGTTCAGATACCCATTTTTAACGCAGGTTCTGCAAGACTTGGATACGAGCGATCTAAATTAAATTTAAGAACAGCACAAGTATCTAGACAGCAAGCAGACTTAACATTGCAACAAAATATTTATCAAGCACATACCAATGCAATGGCTGCTATTCAACGTTTTCATGCAAGTGATAAATCGGTTGAAGCTTCTCAGAAAGCCTACGATTATGCACGTAAACGTTTTGAAGCAGGCTTGTCTAATACATTGGATTTAATTACGAATCAGAACAATTTACTAAGAGCTAAGTTGGATAGATTGAATAATCAGTTTGATTATATTTTTAGAATTAAACTACTAGAATTTTACAAAGGTCAAGGCATTAAATTATAAAAAACAAATCATGAGTAAGAAGTTAATCTGGATTATTGTAGGCCTAGTAGTAATTATAGGCGTTATCATAGGCCTTAAGAAAGCAGGAGTTATTGGTAAAGAAGAAGGAATAAAAGTGACTGCAGAAGCGGTTCAACGCAGAACGATTATTGAAACCGTAAATGCGAGTGGAAAAGTATATCCTGAAATTGAAGTAAAAATCAGTCCCGACGTAAGCGGTGAGATTGTTGAGTTAACAGTTGCTGAAGGAGACACTGTAAAAAGAGGACAAGTGTTGGCAAGAATATATGCAGACATTTTAAATTCTCAAAGAGATCAGGTTGCTGCAGGAGTAAGCCAGCAACAAGCACAGGTTTCAAATACAACTGCTCAATCTGCTGCTATTAAAGCAACATTGGATCAGGCAGAAACACAGTACAATCGTCAGAAGAAATTATTAGACGAAAAAGTAATCAGCCGTTTAGAATTTGAACAAGCTGAGCAAGCTGTTAAAAGTGCAAGAGCCAATTACAATGCTGCAATGGAAGGAATTAAAAGTGCAAAAGCAGGCGTACAAAGTGTTCAAGCGCAATTAAACAGAGCTAATAAAGATATTGGAAGAACATTAATTACTTCTCCAATGGACGGTGTAATTAGCTTGTTGGCTATTAAAAAAGGAGAACGTGTTGCAGGTAACAGTTTTAACGTTGGTACCGAAATGATGCGTGTGGCAGATATGCGCAGTTTTGAAGTAAGAGTAGATGTGGGTGAAAATGATATACCTAAAGTTAAATTAGGCGATACGGCTATTGTTGAAGTAGATGCATATACCAGCAGAAAGTTCAAAGGAATTGTTTACAAAATTGCGAATCCTAGTACGGGTAATGCATTAGCAGCCAATGCAAGTGCAGAAGTAACCAACTATAAAGTACATATTCGTTTATTACAAGAAAGTTATAAAGACTTAGTTGTTCCTGGTAGATCTTTTCCTTTCCGTCCGGGAATGACTGCTAGTGCAGATATACAAACAAAGAGCAAGTACAATGTATTATCTGTTCCTTTGAATGCAGTTACCACAAGAGACAGCAAAGAAGACCAGAAAGAGAAAAAAGACGAAAAGAAAACCGACAACAAAGTTGCGCAGGTAGAAAAATCAGAGCAAAAATCTGTTTCAATGGATGACTCTATTGAAGAAGTAGTATTCATTTTACAAAAAGACAATAAGGTTAAAAAAGTAAAAGTGAAAACTGCCATTCAAGATTTAAATAATATTGAAATTACCGAGGGAGTGAAGGAAGGAGATAAAGTAATTACAGGGCCATACTCAATTGTAAGTAAAATGCTGAAAGATGGTAACTTGGTAACAGTAGTAGAAAAAGACAAACTTTTTGAAGAGAAGAAAAAAGACTAATAATCAAATCAGTTTTTGATCAATGGACGGCTAATAGCCGTCCATTTGTTTTTATGTATGTTTGCTGAATTATTAGCGATAAAACAGCCATATGCAGTTTGGAATTATTGGAGGTGGAAGCTGGGCAACTGCTTTAGCAAAAATTCTCACCGATAGCGGCAATACCATTCATTGGTTTATCCGAAACGAGGATAGTATTCATCATTTCAAAAAAAGAAGGCATAACCCCCATTACTTAAGTACGGCGTATTTTAACCCTGCACAATTACAACTCACTACTGATATTAATGCAGTGATTGAAGCGTCTGAAGTATTGGTGATTGCAGTTCCTTCTGCCTATGTTGAAGACGCATTAGCACCAGTGTCTGCAGAAAAATGGAAAAATAAAAAAATTGTTTCTGCAGTAAAAGGAATTACTCCCACAAAGAATCAATTATTGCATGAGTATTTAGCCGAGACCGTTCAATTTCCGTTGAACAATTATTTTACTTTATTAGGGCCTTGTCATGCAGAAGAAGTAGCAGCAGAGAAATTATCTTATCTCACTTTTTCAGGTGCCAATGAAGCAGAAACAGCGGCTATTGCAGCTTGTTTTAAAACCGATTATATTAATACGGTAGTGAATACAGATGTAGTAGGGGTGCAGTATGCAGCCGTATTGAAAAATATTTATGCATTGGGAGCAGGTATTGCACATGGCTTAGAATACGGAGATAATTTTTTGAGTGTTTATATTGCCAATTGTGCCAACGAAATGGGTGGATTTTTAGAAAAAATAGCCCCAGGAACCTGTATCGAAAAAAATTACGCAGCTTCCGTTTATTTGGGTGACTTATTGGTAACCTGTTATTCCTTATTTAGTAGAAACCGCACATTTGGTAATATGTTGGGCAAGGGGTATTCAGTTAAATCGGCGCAATTGGAACTGAATATGTTGCCCGAAGGTTATTTTGCTAGTAAGTGTATTTTCAAAACCAATAGTACTGTCTTGGCCAATATGCCCATTGCGAGTGCCATTTATGCTATCCTATGGGAACAGCTCCCTGCAGAAGATGGGTTTAAACAAATTGAAAGTTTTTTGATTTAGATTTAAACAAAAAAAGATTAAATATGTATTAAATAGCTAAACTATCAAAGATGCCTCAAACCCTCATAAGAAAAGTTAGAGAACAAAGAAATTACACCCAAGATTTTGTAGCAAAGCAAATGGGCATTTCTCAAAATGCATACAGTAAAATTGAGAATGGATTTACCCAGCTTACTGTGAAGCATATTAAAGACTTGTCCAAAATTTTAGAAGTGTCTTTAATGGAATTATTGAGAGACGACTTTGAAATACATAGACCGAATCATATACATACAGAAAGCATTAATAAAGACAATTTATTAATGGCAATCAAACAAATTTCAGAAAAGCTGACCGAGAAGCATCCACAAAAACATGATTTTTATCCAATCATCATGACTTTGTTGCAAACAGTGGATACTACGGTAGACAATATTCACTAAGATCTATAATCTTATTCCTCTCTAAATAAATGTGCTGCAATACCGTCTGCCATGAATTTTCCGGCAGGGGAAAGGCGCAATTGTGAAGGGTTTTGCACTAATAGTCCATCTTGAAGATAATGCGCTGCATCTTTGAGTATTTCATGATAAATGGGTTTACCTGCAATGGTATTCAATCTATTTGCATCAATGCCATCTTGGGTTCTAAGGGCGGTCATAATGTATTCATTGGTTTGTTGAACAACCGATAAATACTCTATTTCAAAAGGCACAACCAATTGGGAGATGGATTGAATATACAAAGCGTTATTACTGATATTCCACTGTCTACTTTGGCCGTTAAAAGAATGCGCGGCGGGTCCAATCCCTAAATAATGCTGGCCCGACCAATAATTCGCATTGTGTTTGCTTCTTTTACCGGGTAATGAAAAATTGGAAATTTCATATTGATCAAAACCAGCAGCAGCAGTCATTTCTTGCAAAATAGAAAAATGCGCAGCCTGGTGTTCCGCATCAACATTGGGTAGTTGCTGTTTGTTAATTTGATATGCCAGTGCTGTTTTAGGTTCAACGGTTAATGCATAACAGGATAAATGCGGAACGCCTGAGTTGATGGCTATTTGGAGATTGTTGATCCAATCTGCATTCGATAAACTGGGCCCTCCATAAATTAAATCGATCGAAATATTTTCAATGCCCGCAGCTTGTGCCATCCCAATACAAGCCAATGCCTGATTGGCATTGTGCGCTCTTCCCATCCATTGCAAGTCTTTGTTTCTAAATGATTGGATACCGATACTCAACCGATTAATACCGAGCGTAACCCAATCCTTTAACAGTTGTGTATGAATATCATCTGGGTTGGCTTCAAGGGTTATTTCTGCATAAGGTAGTAAAGTAAAATGCTTTTTAACTGCATCGAAAATCATGGATAACTGCTCCGGATTTAACAAAGAAGGCGTACCTCCTCCCAGATACAAAGTTTCAATTGGCTCAGCTAGATAGTGTTGTTGAATTTGTATTTCTTGTACTATAGCATTCACCATTTGTTGCATCAATTGGTGATTGGTTGAAAAATGAAAATTGCAGTAGTTACAAGCTTTTCTACAAAAAGGGATATGAATATAAATTCCGGCCATGGGCAGTTTAAAAATTAAAATTAGCATTGTTCTGCTAACCTGAAGGTTTAATCATTTGCAATCAATAATTTTGTGGGAATGCGAATGCGTCTTTTTCTGATTTTATTTTTCTCGGCAATGGGATTATTGGTTTCTGCAAAGCAGGATTCAAGCTTCCTTCCAGCGCACCCCTATCTGCCACTCGAAAAGCCCGCTATTTTCATGGTGGTTGATTATCATGAAAAAGAATCAAAAGATGCGCTTTTTTACATGCTGGTATGTTTGGTTTTTTTATTGGGCTTCATAAAAACAGCTTTTCCTAAGTATTTTCAAAATCTATTTAAGTTGTTTTTTCAAACCTCCTTAAGACAAAAACAAACCAAAGAGCAATTAGCTCAAGATAGTTTTGCATCCCTCTTAATTAATTTGCTTTTTTTACTTTCAACCGGTTTATTTATCACATTGGTTATACAATACAATCAATGGGCAAGTTTATCCTTTTGGTTACTATATGCTTATGTTACGGTTATTTTAGGAATTATTTATTTAGGGAAATACCTATTTGTCTCCTTTGCGGGTTGGGTATTTAATAATACTGCATCGGCTGCTTCTTATCTATTTTTAGTTGCGGTAGTCAACCGTATCATGGGGGTTGTTTTGCTACCCTTAACGGTGTTGTTAGCGTTTGCTGACCCAACTATTGGAAGTATCGTTGCCACCATTTCTTTCGGTGTTGTAACATTGTTATTTATTTATCGGTATTTGGTCTCATTTGGCCTTCTTAGGACTGATCTTCAACTAAATCCTTTTCATTTTTTCCTTTACCTTTGCGCCGTGGAAATTTTACCAATGGCACTGATTTATAAGCTATTGGTGGAAAATATAGGCTGATATTTTACATTTGCAAAATACAAGAGCAAGCAATGAGCAAAAACGGGTCTAAGCAAGAAGTAAATTCGAAAACAGCCAGAAAGATTCTTATTTCGCAGCCAAAGCCAGAGAGTGAAAGATCTCCTTACTTTGACTTAGAAAGAAAGCACAATGTTGAGTTGGTGTTTCATCCATTCATTGTGTTAGAAGGAATTCCTGCAAGAGATTTTCGCAAACAAAAAATTGATGTACAGCAGTATTCTGGCATCATTTTCACCAGCCGCAACGCCATCGATCATTTCTTTAGAATGAGCGAAGAATTAAAGCTGAGTATTGCACAAGACACCAAGTACTTCTGTATTACAGAAGCGGTGGCGCTCTATTTGCAAAAATTTATTCTTTATCGCAAACGCAAAGTTTTTTATGGTGCTGATGGTACCAATAAAAGCATGTTAGATGTGATTAACAAGCACAAAGAAGCAGAGAAGTTTTTGTACGTATGCAGTGAGAACCAGCAAGACAGTGAAATCTGTAGTTGGTTAAAAAACAATAAATGCGACTTTCAGTTGGCATATATGTACCGCACCATCAGCAATGATATCAAGCCTGTTTTGCAAAAGAATGATTATGATATGATTTGCTTTTTTACGCCAAGCGGTGTCAAAAGTTTATTAGATAATTTTCCTGATTTCAAACAGAATGGTACTGTATTAACCGCATTTGGTGGAAATACCTCTAAAGCAGTAGTTGATGCAGGGTTTAATTTGGAAATTCAGGTACCCAGCCCACAAAGGCCAAGTATGGTAGCGGCTTTAGATCAATTTTTAGCAAGCACTAACCCTGTTAAAACAGAAACTAAGCCGCCAGCTAAAAAAACAGCCACAAAAGCGGCAACTAAAACCGCCTCGAAAGCTCCTAAAAAAACAGCTACTAAAGCCCCAGCCAAAAAAGCTGCCAAGGCAACAAAATAATTGTTTAAAAGAACCCCTCATTTGAGGGGTTTCTTTTTATCAACAGGCAACATTTAGCCTTTTTTTCCGTTCTAAACTATCTTTAGCAATTATGTAACAACTTTATGAGTAATTTGCTTTGGACAGGCCCTATGAACAAACCTATTTTACTAGAACTTAATTAGTTATTATTGATTGTAAATTTTACTTAAAAACCAATAAGACAAGGCACTTTTAATAGTACCAAGTCATTTGAAACATATATTTGCTCCTGTCAAAATCAATTGTGGTCATGAAAAGACATTTTTATTTGGTAATTACGGCGTTTTGTGCGTTAACTGTTACTTCGTGTAGTAGCTTATTCAAAGGGAAGGGTGCTAAGAAGGGATTGCCAGATGATGGCCAATTGCATGGAGTTTCCCCAAATGCAAAACAGAATATGAATCCCCCAAGGAATATGGTGTACATACAACCAGGAACTTTCCATATGGGACCCAGCGATGAAGATATCAGCTATCAATATACCACCCGAAACAGACAGGTCTCCATTCCAGGATTTTGGATGGATGCAACTGAAATCACGAATAATGACTATCGCCAGTTTGTAAACTGGGTTAGAGATTCTCTCTCTTTCAAGATTTTATTCGGACAAGGCATTAACAAAGAAGATGATACCATGGCGGTTGATTGGGCTAGGGTTAAAACCATCCGTTGGGATAGAAAGACGGTTGAGCAATTGAATGAATTAAACCTTGCTCCAGACAATCGTTTGTATGGTAAGCCTGAAATTGATCCTGACAAATTGATTTACAGGATTGAATATTTTGATTTGGCTGAAGCGGCAAAAAGAGAAAATGCAGGACAACCTCGTAAAAACTTTATAGTAAAGCGTAACCAAAAAGTATATCCGGATACATTGGTATGGATGAGAGATTTCTCTTATTCTTATAATGAACCAATGACCAAGCGTTATTTCTCTCATCCTTCTTTTGGAAATTATCCAGTTGTAGGGGTTACTTGGAAACAAGCAATGGCTTTTTGTAGCTGGAGAACACATTATCAAAATGCTTATTTAGGCAAAAAGAATTTAGCATTTGATGGAGACTATCGTTTACCATCAGAAGCAGAATGGGAATATGCAGCTCGTGGTGGAAGAACCAATTCTATGTTCCCTTGGGGTAACTATTATACCAGAAATAAGAAAGGATGCTTATTGGCCAACTTTAAGCCAGGAAGAGGTAATTACGCAGAAGATGGAGGTTTCTATACAGTAAGAGCAGATGCTTATTGGCCCAACGACTATGGCTTATACAATATGAGTGGAAACGTTGCAGAGTGGACTGGTTCTTATTTCTATGAAGGTTCTTATAATTTCCTTTCTGATATGAGTCCTGATGTTCGTTATGATGCAAAGGATTCAGACCGTCCTCGTGAAAAGCGTAAAGTAATTAGAGGTGGTTCATGGAAAGATACCCAATACCAAATTCAGGTAAGTACTCGTAACTATGAATACCAAGACACAGCAAAATCATATATAGGTTTCCGTTGTGTGATTGATTTGGCTCCAAAAATGAAAAAGTAAAAAATAAACTACAAAAAATACAATTATGGCTTCAGGTGTTTCTCCTACAGTTAATCGCGCGGTAAACGTTGTTGTATCTCTTGGTGCAGCCGTGGTGATCTTTGGTGCAATGGCAAAAA
>CALRUG020000065.1:0-16744 GCA_943371295.1 Synechococcus sp. UW140
ATGCATCCAAAGCTCTTGACTTACTCTTAGCCCTGATTATTTCGCGGCCTTTTCTAACTAATTGTTGTATTGTAGGCATTATAAACCATTTAAAATTTCGGACGGCAAAGGTAATGGCTCCAAATGAGAATCCAAAATGTTTTCGAAAAAAAAGTATTTCTACGGGCAAAAAAAAGGGTTTTAGCCCAATTTTCATCCCCCTATTGTTGATTTCAACAAGAGTTTGTTGCTTTACAATGTAGCCCCGCAACCTCCCCTATCCCGCCATGAGGCCATATATCATTACATTAATGCTGCTTTTGCTGGTGGCAACTGCTTCCGTTTTTGCACAATTGGGTAGCCCGATTAATTATTCTGTAAAAAAAGCAGTTTACCAACAAAATTTTAATGATTTACCCAATGGGGGATCATATACGCTGACTGGAAAAGGTCCCCATGGATTTTCGCAATCCCCTTTTTCCATTATGGGATTAGCAGGTTGGGAATTCTTACATAAATCTGGTTCAGGTAGCAATGCCGTTTTTGCACAAGGAGCTGGAACATCAACCTCCAGTGGAATGTATAGTGTGGGAGCAAGTGGAGGCACAGAAAGGGCTCTAGGGTCTCTTGCAGCAGGTACGGGCGTGTATGCATTTGGTATAAGATTAGTCAATCAAACAGGAAGCAGCCTCAATAAAATCAGTGGTTCATTCACTGCAGAGCAATGGAGAAAAGGGGGATCTGGAAATAGGAACACCTGGATCGGAAAATATTCCGTTGGCATTTTGAACAGCATTGATCCCCCCAACCTTTTAAATCATAGTTTGATGAACTTTTCATCCATTCAATACAGCACTGGTGCTGGTAGTTTAAATGGAAATAGTCCTGAAAACCAAACTAATATTCAATTCACCATTACGGGCATTGAATGGAAAAATGGAGAAGAATTGGTATTGCGATGGGATGACGTGGATGAAACAGGAAGTGATGATTTAGTCGCCATCGATAATTTCAGTTTTACTGCAGATTTTGATACGAGTACCCATACGGTTAGCATTGATAGCTTGTATGCCCTTGCTCCTAAAATGAGCAATGCCGACACCATTCAATACAGTTTTAAAGCAGGTGGGGATATCACTGGATTAAGCAGCAGTAATTTTTCATTGATTGCACCTGGTTTAAGTAACGCAGCAATAACGAATATTTCAGGCACAGGCAATGAATATTTAATTCAAGTTTATACCGGAGTGGGTGAAGGGAAAATAGTGTTAGGAATCGACAACAACAACAACTTAATTCCAGGTTTAAGTGGTCTTCCATTTTTTAGTATTGATACACAGTTTATCGATAAAATAAAACCAACTCAAATCAGTTTCAGTTCAGCTAGTGATAGCATATTAAAAGCAGGTGATACGGTAAAACTGAAACTCCTATTCAGCGAAACAGTACATATAGATTCGAACTCATCCATTAACTATTTACCCATTACCATTGGGAACAATAATAGGCAGGCGACTTATAATAGTGGCAATTATAGTAACCAACTGGTCTTTCATTATATCATTCAAAAGGGTGAACGGGATAATGATGGGATCAGCATTTCTAGCCAATTTAATCCCAATCAATTGGTCATAAAAGACCAAGCAGAAAACCTCGCAACTATCCAGTTATTATCTACAGCCATACAACATATTCAAGTAGAGGGAAGCTCCATACAATTTACATATCCTACAGATAGTTTACTATTACAATGTAACAACAGAGACTCGATTGATATTAGTCCTTTACTTGCAATTGATTCAACTTTTACTGGTGAAGAAATAAACTGGCAAATCATACATGCACCCACTCATTGGTTTTCCAATAAACAATCGTTTACCATGGTTTCGAGCGGTACAATGATTAAGCCAAATCAGTGGAAGGTTCAAGCACAAAACGCAATAGTTCTAGACAGCATTATTATTCGTGCAAGCAATGGTATAAGTTTTACCGATAAAAAAATATTGCTTCAATCATTAAGTTGGATCGGCAACGCAGATAGCAATTGGCATAACCCACTAAACTGGTGTAATTCACAAATACCAAACGATAGTGCTGCTATTACTGTTTCACCCAATGCGGCGCATCAACCAATCCTTTCTGGTGTGCATAGTATTAAACAACTTCATCTATTGTCTGGCGCAAAATTGCAGATTACAGGTACTTTAAAAATAAGTGGAGGTATGATTGGAGATTCATCATCAATTGATGTAAGAGATGGAATCCTAGAATTAAATGGAAATGCTCCACAACTCATCAATGGCCAATTATTGAAAGAAAATCGCTTGAAACATTTAACGGTAAATAACATTGCTGGTGCAACAATAAACCAACGCTTATTAATTCATGGAAGCTTACAACTAGCTGCAGGTTCGCTTTTGACGAATGATCAATTGTATTTGACTGAAACAGCTGCTATTGCTGCTTCTGCCGCTGGCACACAAATTCAAGGAAAACTGCATGCGGAAAATATTTTACTCAAAAAAGCAGTAGGTAGTTACTTGGTAGGTCATCCATTTAATGAACCATTATCATTCCAAAACTGGACCAACAAGCCCACCATTTTTTATAATAATCCTTCACTCAATAACGATGTCTACTCTATTGAAACTGGATGGCAAGCAGTTCCATTTGGGAATGATAGTACCAATAATGATTGGAAAAAATACCAAGGCATTAAATGGGAAATATTACCCAATCAATTACGCAATCAATGGCCGACCTATTTTAGTGGGAATATTCAATTAGGAACACAACAAATTGCATTAAATAAAATGGGCAATGGATTCAATGTAATTGCCAACCCATATTTAAGCCCTGTGAATACAGGCACATTTACAAAGTCTGTTAAAGTGAGTGGATATAAATATATCTGGAATCCTAGTTTAGGAAATAAAGGCGGCTATTTAGCTCTTCCATTCGCACAAAAACATATACTGAATCCTTTTGAAGCCTTTATTGTTTTAACTGATAGCGCTGCTTCCAATGAAATTACTATTACCGAAGCATCCAAAACCACCGAATGGAACAAAGGATTAATGGAAGATTACCAAGAAGGAGCTGGATATTTTGCTACCATTGATTTAATAGGCGATCAAAAACTTCAAGATCGATTCATTATTAGAGAACAAACGGGTGCTAGAAATGGCAAAGATTCATTGGATGCTTTAAAGCTGATGAATCCTGGAATAAATATATACAGTAAAGTTTCTGATAGCATT
The DNA here is from genome assembly GCA_943371295.1 of Synechococcus sp. UW140. GTDB lineage: Bacteria > Bacteroidota > Bacteroidia > Chitinophagales > Chitinophagaceae > Sediminibacterium. The sequence goes on from CALRUG020000065.1 coordinate 3,240, forward strand.
AAACTAGCCATTGATAGTAGACCATTTGAACAACAAACGATTATTCCAATGGAGTTAAATAATATAGTGGAAGGCAATTATCGTTTTCAAATTTTTGATGCATTCATGCCAACAGGATTCAAATTAGTTTTATACGATAATTACACTAATAAAACTTTAAGTTTATTAAAAGACAGCAGTTATCTATTCAATATTACTAGTGACTCTTTGAGTAAAGCCAGTAATCGCTTTTTCATAGGTAAATTAATTCCTAAAGCAAGCAGCCCTTTATTGAATCTCTTAACCGTTAAAATATATCCGAATCCTGCAAGAAATGAACTTAGGGTAATATTTAAATCTGCCGTAACTGCAAATAGTTCAATTAGGTTGTATCATCTATCAGGAACACTGATCAAAACCATTCAAGTGGGTTCAATGCAACAGGGATTAGTAACCGTTCCCATTGGGGATATTGCCAATGGACAATACTATATTCAAGTAATCAGTGGAACCAATCAACAAAATATCCCTTTTATAAAACAGTAATGCTAATTGCAGTAATAGAAGAGAAATTTATAAACAGTTACTGAATAAAAAACCTCATCCCAATTTTGGGATGAGGTTTTTTTATGAATCAGTTCTATTATTGCTGATTAAATAGAAAGCATCCAACCATGCGTATCTGCCGCTTTACCCTGGCGAATATCATTCAGTCTTTTCTTTAATTCAGGGGCAACAGTCCAACTCTCTGTATCAAAAAACATAGATTCTTCTTTGTAACGCAATTCTTTAATTAATGAAATGGTTGCAGCTGTTCCTGCACCAAATACTTCACGTAATTGTCCAGCTTTATATGCCGCCATTAATTCATCAATAGATATCTTTTTTTCTACCACTTCTAATCCCATTTCTGCTAAAAGGGTAAGTGCACTCATTCTTGTTATACCAGCTAAAATGGTACCCTCTTCTAATGAAGGTGTTACAGCTTGGTTACCAATGATGAAAAACACATTCATCATGCCCACTTCCTGTAAATATTTGTGCTCATAGGCATCGGTCCACAACACTTGGTCATATCCCAATTCTCTAGCTAGCTGAGTTGGATACATACTTGATCCATAATTTCCTGCATTCTTAGAATACCCTACTCCACCTGCAACTGCACGTGTGTACTTTTCTTCAACATAAATGCGCATTGGCGTGCTAAAGTAAGGACCGGTTGGGCTTAGAATGATCATGAATTTATAAGAATCAGAGGGCTTCACACCTAATACTGCATCAGTTGCAAACATAAAAGGTCTTATATACAAAGAATGATCTGGTAAAGTAGGAATCCAATTGCGGTCTAGGCTAATTAATTCGCGCATCCCATCAATAAAGATTTCCTCTGGCACAGTAGGCATTTGCATTCTTGTGGCAGATATATTAAAACGCTTAAAATTCTCATAAGGTCTAAATATGGCAGCTTGACCTTCTTCATTTCTGTAAGCTTTGATCCCTTCAAAAATAGATTGACCATAGTGCAAAGCTGCTAATGATGGATCCATGCTCATTGGCTCATAAGGCTTAATCTCTACATTTTTCCAAACCCCATTGCTGTAATCCGCTACCAACATATGGTCCGTGAACACGCGTCCAAATGGTATATTTTCTAAGCTAATGGTATCTAATTTAGATTTATTAGCCTTTGTAATGTTTATATCGAGTACTGCGTTCATAGTTTTATATTTGGCGCAAAGAAACAAAAAAAATAAAAACTAACAACTGTTAATATTTTAAATGGACGTAAAAATGCCTGAACAACTACCCGATTTTGTGTTGGCCAACCTTTTTCCGAGCAATTTGGTCATAGTTGAATCGGGTGAAAAAACAGCTCCCATTATTGCCCCAAAAGCAATACCAATAGAACCTCCAGCTTATTCAGGACCCCTAAAAGAACGCCCTGAAAAATGGTACTTAGGCAATAATGGTAAAAATATTGTCATTTTAGTACAAGAACCAGCAGCTGCTTTCCTAAATGAGGAAAGTTTAGACTTTTTAACAAAAATCCTGGGTGCTTGCAAGTTAAATATGGGTGATGTAGCGGTGATTAATGTATCACGTTATTTGGCCAATTTTACTGAAATTAAGCAAGAGCTGAATCCGACGAGTTGTTTATTATTTGATGTGAATGCTTCAATGGTAAAACTTCCTTTTACAGTTCCGAATTATCAGGTTCAACAATATGGTGGTTGCAAGTTTTTAATGGCTCCCTCGCTCTTCAAATACTATGGCGATAGTGGAGACGCTAAATTAGAAAAAACCAAACTTTGGGTAAGCTTAAAATCACTTTTTAATCTTTAATGAATGGCTACTATCGAAATAATTTTTGCTACCAATAATGCAAATAAAGTAAAAGAAATAAAAGCCGTTACCGGCGATCGATTATTGGTATTATCATTAGCGGATGCAGGGATTAATATTGATATTCCTGAACCCCATGATACACTGGAAGCCAATGCCAGTGAGAAGTCTAGCGTCATCCATACGCTAACCCAAAAAAATTGCTTTAGTGAAGACACTGGTTTAGAAATTGAATCACTAAACGGAGAACCAGGTGTAAAAAGTGCAAGGTATGCTGGTGATGAAAGAAATTTTCAAGCAAATATTGATTTAGTACTCCAGAAATTGTTGAATAAAGAAAATAAAACAGCACAATTCAGAACCGTCATTTCACTTATCTGGAATAACCAAGAATATTTGTTTGAAGGAATTTGCAAAGGTCATATTCTACCTGTTCAAAGGGGCACAGAGGGTTTTGGTTATGATCCTATTTTTGTTCCAGATGGTGCTAATAAAAGTTTTGCTGAAATGAGTATGGACGAAAAAAACCAATACAGTCATCGCAAAAAAGCAATGAGTAAACTCATCAACTTCTTATTAGATCAAACCAAGTAGTAATCCCTGTTTCAAATCTGAGTAATCTTATAGCAATGAATCGTATTAAAATTCAACTCCCCAACCAATTTAGTTTTAGAACTCAAATGCAAATAAGGGTTACCGATTTAAATTACGGAGGGCATGTGGGAAACGATACAGTCTTGTCTTTACTTCAAGAAGCAAGACAACAATTCTTACAATCGAGGGGATATGCAGAATTGAGTGTTGAATCGTTTGGATTAATTATGGCAGATGCAATGATTGAATATAAAAGAGAATTGAATCATAAAGACTGCATTGAAATAGCAGTTGTTGCAACCGATTTTGATAAGCTGGGTTTCGATATTTACTATCAAGTATCTGTAGTAGAAAATGGAGAATCGGTTTTAGCTGTTCGCGCTAAGACTGGAATGATGTTATACGATTATTCAGTAAAAAAGAAAGTGTCCCTTACCGAAAATATCATACAGCAATTGAGTTAATTATCCGTTCCAAATTCTCCAACTTTCTTCTGCCTGCATTACCAACATTTCATAGCCATTTTGCACGGTAGCACCATTTGCTTTTCCTTTTTGCAGAAAAAGGGTTTCTGTAGGATTATAAATCAAATCGTATAAATGGTGTTTAGGTCCTATAAATTCATAAGGGATATTGGGTGAAGCCTCCACATTTGGATATTGGCCTACAGGACTGGTATTGATGATTAATGTGTGGGACGAAAGTATTTCTTCATTCAATGCAGCATACTGTATGGCCTGTTCGCTTGTAGTTCTAGAAACATTTAAATAAGCAATATGTAATTTTCTCAAAACAAATTCCACTGCTGCTGCAGCTCCACCAGTACCCAAAATAAGCGCATGGGTATGATGTTTTTGTAAAAATGGTTTCAATGAATTTTCAAATCCAACGATATCCGTATTGTAACCAATTAATTTTTTATTCTCAATGCGAACACAATTACATGCTCCCATTTCGGCCACTTCAGGGCTTAGCTGATGAAGGAAAGGTATTATTTGCTTCTTATAAGGTATGGTTACATTGAAGCCACTCAAATGAATTTTCCGAATTAATAGATCGGGTAATTCTTCTATATCAGGAATGGAGAAGTTTTCATACAACAACTCTTCCACCATACCCATTGATGAAAATTTTTTGGTAAAAAAACTTTTAGAAAAAGAGTGCGATAATGGGTAACCCACCAAACCAAATAAGCGCATACTAGGCTTTGTCTAAATAAAGGTGAAACGTATCTCCTCTTAATCCTATTCGCATTGCTTCAAGGGGTAATACTTCATTTGGTGCTATATTTCCTAGGTTAACATTACATCCTATCAACTCAAGGAAATACAATTGCTGCGCTTTTTGTGGAGCTTCCCATATAATTTTTTCTGCTGGGATTTGGGTTAATATTTCTTGAACCAATCCTTCTCTTACTTCACCACTGCCTCTATAAATACCAACATTACCTGCTTCTCTCGCTTCGGCAATTACATAAGATGATCCTGCTTCTAATTCGGCCCTCATTAATTCAATCCATTTATATGGAGGAATAATATGTGCGGCATCTTTACTCCCCACTTCACTTAAAACAGTTGCATGTTGAGTTAGTTTTTCAATATATCCGCACTTCTCCGCATGGGGTATAGTGATTGATCCATCAGAAACTTCTATATAACTAACACCATAATCCTTACAAACTTCTACATAGTCATCAAACTGATTTCTTATTAAGAATGCTTCAAACAATGTTCCGCCAAAATAAACAGGCATATTCGCTTCTCTGTAAACGGCTAACTTCTCTCTTAAATTAGGTGTTACAAAAGAAGTCCCAAATCCTAGTTTAACAATATCAACGTGTGGGCCAGCAACACTTAAAAAGTCTTTCGCCTGATTAACGCTTAATCCCTTATCCATTACCATGGTTAATCCATTTGCCCTTGGTTGTTTTGTTCTTTCTGGTATTTGAGTAAGTCTATAATTCATTCCTATCTATTTTAGCTCCGCAAAAGTACATATTTATATTTTCTTTCCTTTTTTATAACGAGCAATGATATCCACCACTTGATTGTTTTGTAATATAAATGGATTCAACTCCATAAATTTTTTAAGCAATTTGGGCGCTTTATCCATGGCAATCTCTAATTTGAGCAATGCCTCTTTTGATTTGCCCAGTACAAATAGAATGGTACTTGCATAAAAGTAAAAGAGTGGCTTTTCGGCTGTTGCTACTAATGCAGCTTGGCATTGATCATAGGCTTCTTCAAACATTTCTGCTTTGATTAGACAACGCAATAAAGCTTCCCAGCCAGCAACAGATTTAGGCTTATGCTTTACAACTGTTCCAAAGTAAATGATTGCGTCTTTGTACCTGTCTAAATTCATCATACACTCACCCATTGCCAAATTATACTCAGGAACAGAGCGGGTAATTCGCATGGAGTTTTCTAATTGTTTCGCTGCCGCCTGCCATTGCTCTTCTAACATATAAGTGACAGCAATTTTATAGTGCAGCTTACTGTCACCATTATTTAAATGAACTGCTTTCTTATAATTAAATCTTGCTTGTGCATACTTGCCCATTCGATGATAGCAATGACCAATCGCTTCATAAATAACATCTTCAGGCCTACTGAGCTCTAGCACTTTTTCTAGCACTTCAATTGCTTCTTTGTATTTACGCAATCTTAAAAATGCATCCCCCATATTCCGATATGCATAATCAAATTTTTCGTCTATGGCAACAGCATATTGATAAGCATCAATTGCTTTTTCGTACAATTTGAGCCCTTGGTATGCAGCTGCCAAATTAAACCAAGCCAGTTCACTAAAAGGGTGTTCTTCTATGATAGATTGATGAAGCTTAATGCTCTCTTCATTTCTTCCTGTAAAATCTGTCCAAAAACAAATTTTGTATAATGCTTCTTCGTTATTGGGATCTTCTTCTAAAATAAGTTTTAAACAATCAAATACTTTATCAAACTCTTCATAATCGTCGTATACATCAGCTAATTCAAAAAGCAAGTCTAATCTTTCTTCTCCTTCAAATAACAATAAAGCAGCTTCAAGCAATTCTACCGCTTTAGCTTGTTGATCTAAGGCCAAATAGGCATCTGTTTTTAAAATAAAAAGATTTAAATCGGTACTGTCAAACAATTCAGCCGTCTCTAATAAATTGAGGGCCTCCTGGTATTTTCTACCAGCCAATAGCAAATCGGCTTTTTTAATCATCAAATTGGCTGAATAGGGAAACTGCTCTAAACCGAGCTCTGCTGCAATCATTGCTTCGGGCAAATCATCCTTTTCATCGTAATAATCAATGATCCGCTCAAAAGCATCTTCATCTAAAAATGGGTGGCTTCTTCCATGCTTAAGGTGTTGATACTGAATAATCAACTCCCTTAATTCTTCCTTGTCTTCGCGGTACGGATTTTGGCTCATGGGGTGATGGTTTACCTAATTTAGGCAAATAATTAAACTTTTTTCGGCGAAAACCAAACTTTTACCCCCTTATTAACGTTTGTTAATAAAAATAATTCGTTAAAATATTTAGGATATATCCTACCTTTGTCATATGTTAATGCAATTCAAATCCGCAAAAAAAGCCCCAATGGTGATGCTCATTATGAGTTTACACCTAGCTATTGCTGCATTTGCATTCACTGGAATTGTTGACGACAAAGCTAAAAACAGCAAATTTACCCTACGTAGTCTCAATAATTTCTCCAAAAAAGGCTTATCCCTTTCTGCAATTAAATCTAATCTGCATTACAAAGGCCTAACCCTTACGAATAACAATTTGATGCAACAAAACAACGACCTCAACAGTATGTTGCAATACAATAATGGGAACACTACTTATATCTATCCTTATAAGATTAAAGTGAAAGTACCAAAGTTCAAGACTCCACAAGAATCACGTAATTAATTATTCATTCAATAACCGATATCCGGTTGTGGAAATTTCAAATTTAGCAGCAGAAACTGGATTGAAACTTATTTTAGTTGCTGTGTAAGTGATTTTTTGCGTGTACCCGTCTTTTGCTTCATACTCCATTACAAATCCTGGAATGTCTTTAAATTGGTATTCGAATTCTCTAACTGAAGGAATAATTGTACTTGCGTAATAAACAGAAAAAGTGCTTCCATCTTTTAATTGCATAATGGCATGCTTACACTCATAACCGAGTATTTGTTTTTTCTGATCAGTAAATTGAATCAGCATATCGCTGAACTTCTCATTCTGCTTTAACCACTGTGAAGCATCTATTTTGGTTAAAAATTTATTAGCGCCAATTTCCCTTAATATAACTGCATTTCCGTTTGCCTTGTTATAAATAAGTGATTGCGAAAAGGAAGGACTCATTAAGTCTGAACGACTATTATTTCCCTTGATATAAACGGTTTTACTGCTTTGTTTTAATAAAGCAACCGCATCTTTATCAATCTGAGATTCGTTGTTTACTGTTATGGTATAACTTACTGTACACTCAGCAACTACGCGGGTTTGAGCAAATGCGCTACTTACCAAACAACAAGCAAAGACCAGGTTTAATAAGTAGCGCATAGGAATTTATTTTTTAGTGGTTTTGTTTTTTAACTCTTGCACTTTCTTCTGGCTATCTACCATTTGCTCATAGCGTTCCTGCCATTTGCTTTTAGTTTTTGGTGCTTTCCTTTTTGCCTCAATTTTTGCTAGAATTTTATCATGGTCAATAATATAATTCTGAATTACAAATTGTAGTAAAAGGGTAACAACGTTAGAAACAGTATAGTACCAAGTTAATGCCGATGGCAAACTGTTGAATATAAACAACAACATGAATGGGAAAATATATGGCATGTATTTTAACGCAGGATTATCCTGGGTTGGCGTCATACTCATATTGTAAATGGAAATTAAGAAACTGGTAATTACAGCTGTTATGGTGAATAAGCTAATATGATTGCCAAAAGCTGGTATATTGAAAGGAAGATTAGCAATTGAATCAAAGCTTGACAAATCTTCACTCCATAAAAAAGCTTGCCCACGTAAGGCTATTTCAGAGTTAAAGAAACTATACAAAGCAAAGAAGATAGGAATTTGCAATAATGCTGGAATACATCCACCTAATGGATTCACTCCAGCTTCTCTGAATAATTTCATTTGCTCCATTGCAAAGCCTTGCTGATCATCTCCCATTTTCTTTTTCAAAACATCCAACTCAGGGCGCAAAGCTTTCATTTTTGCCCCACTCAAATAACTACTATAAGTTAGAGGAGCTGTAACCAATCTAATAAACAAAGTCAACAACAAAATTACCCATCCATAATTCTTAACAAATGATGCAAAGAAATCAAACACATTCATAATGATGTATTTGTTAATTGGACGAACAAATGAATACATATCTCTACCAAGATTGACGATTTTGTCCATTTCTGGCGCTTGCTTAGCAAGGATTTCGTACTCATTAGGTCCTACATAAAAATGAAAAGGAACAGCAATAGTAGCTGCTGCTGGCAGTTTCATTTGAAGTGTACTTGTAGCAGTTGCCAAATTGCGGGATGAATCGGTTGCCCTAGCCCATTTTATGCTTCCACTGTTAAAAGAATTGTCTGCGATAAGGGTACTATTAAAAAACTGCTGCACCACAGAAACCCATTGGGCAGGCTTTTCAAAAGTATGATCGGTATTAGAAGAGATATAATCAAACTCATTGTCTTCAGAAAAACAAATATTAGACACTTGACGCTCATACTGTGAGGTACGCTCCATTTGTTGTGTGGCAACAGTCCAATTTAGGTTAAGGGCACTATTGGTTAGTAATTGAGGTGCACCATTCATACCCAACTTCCAACCAATTTTATAGCTATTCGGTTGTACACTAAATTCATGGGTAATGGATTGGCCATTAGCCGCTGAAAGTGTAAAACGAATTATTTGAGAACCATCTGAATTCTTTATTGGTTCACTTGCAGTAAAATACAAATTTTCAATGGAAGCAGACTGAGCTGGTGCCGTATTAATTGCATAAGATATACTGCTATTATTAGAAAGTGTTACCAATTGGTTATTGGCATCTTTATAATTTTTTAAGATAACCGACTTGATTTGGCCTCCTTTATTGGTAAAATTCACTTTAACCAACTCATTCTCTAAGGCAACTACTTGCTCTTTTCCTACTGCTGCGTCTGTAAAATTTCCCGCAACAGTAACCCTAACAGCTGAATCTCTTTTTAATGAATCTGCTTTTAATGCTACAGTATCTACCAACTTCATTCTTGCAGCAGCCACTTTAGCAAGAGAATCTTCTTCTCTTTTCTTCATCTCAATAATGGCATTTTGCTGCTGACTAGTATACCAGAAATAGAGAAACATCAGGATACCCAACAACACAAAACCAATGACCGTATTTTTGTCCGTCTTCATACAAACTTTTATTGAGCGGCAAAGGTAACGTTTGCCTAACAAAAAAAACCTTTTCTTTGTCTTTCCAATCGGCCAACCCCAACCAACCAAAAAACAACCTGTGCCTGCCGTAACCATTAAAAAAATAGTTATGCAGGAAAATTATCTTCCCAACCGCCGGGAACAATTCTTATGGTGGCTCAGTACGGCTGAAACCGAATTATTAAAAGATGCGGTAGTAGACCGAAATAGGCATGCAATCATTGGTATGCTGGTATTAGGGACTTGGGGATTTGCCACTTTGGCATGGTCTTATTTTTTTAGCACGGTAGTTTCTACCTGGTGGCTGGCCCTTTTATTGGGTATTTTCATGGGCGGACTGATTTTATTCATTGATCGGGCATTAATTAAAGGCGTTCAAAAATCATCCCCCATAGGTTGGAAACTACTTATTTTTCGACTGTTCTTAGCTATTACCATAGGACTATTCATGGCCCAACCTGCTTTACTATTTCTTTTTGAAAAAGAAGTAAAAGTGCAAGCATCAATAGACAATGAAAAAAGGAAAAAAATAAAAAATATAGCACTACAAAAAAGCCACCAAACCGATTTAGCCCAACTGGTTAATCAAAAAAAAATAGCCAATCAAATATTGGCAGAGCATTATCAAGAAATGATTAATACTAGAAACCGTTTCATAGCGGAAACAGATGGAACCGGTGGATCAAAAAAAATTGGTTTGAAAAATATTGCTCTAGCAAAAAAAGCTGCTGCAGATAAAGCGGCATACGATTATCAGGTAATGACCGAAAAGCTCAATCCCAGTATTGCATACGCAGATAGTTCCATTCGAGCAATCAATGAAATGATTGCGAAAGAGCAGCTTGCATTTGACCAGCTTTTGAATACAGGATTCATTACACAAATTGAAGCTTTAGACCATTTGAAAGAACAAAACAATGCAGTTGCTTTTAGATACTATTTGTTGGTGGTGTTATTATTACTGATTGAAATAATGCCCCTGCTTGCCAAATACTTACTCCCATCTGGTACTTATGAAGTAAAATCAAGATTGGTAGAAGAAAATGAAATAAAATTGATTAAAGCAACTTATTCGTAGCGAACCAATTTATAATTCTTAATAGAAGCATTGGCCATCATATCTACAACATGAATCACGTTCATATAATCGACACTATTGTCTACAGCAATACTTAAGGTTTGTTTGTTCAACGATTGATGATGCTTTTTCAAAAAAGCATTTAATGCATCATAAGATACAGCTGTTTCATTCGAAAAAACATTAACAACCACTTTATCTCTAAATAATATTAAGCTGTGCATCAATTCAATATCAGTTGCAATTGGTTGGTTTTCGACAGGTGAAATGGTAGGTACAAAAGCCAAAGTTTCTGTTGCGGCTAAATTGCCCCTAAAATAACAAGTAGCAGAAGGTAGTATCAACAATATGAGCAGTAAGGCCTTTTTCATTTCCGAATCAGTAATTAATGTGTTTATAACATTAAATTCGTCTATTCGGGAAGACAGGAGGATTTTTTTTCACGAATCCCCCCATTTTTTTCATGAAGCAACAAAAATCCCACAATTTTTGGTTGTGGGACTTCTATTTTATTCAAATTGCTTTTTTAAATCACTGCATCTTTTTTGCTCGAAGACTTAAAATTACTTTTGTTTTCATTGTACTTTTTAGCCGCATCAATGAACCCAACAAATAATGGTGCGGGCCTTTCTACGGTGCTTTTTAATTCAGGGTGATATTGGACCCCAATAAAGAAAGGATGATTAGGTAATTCAATAATTTCTACTAACCCAGTTGCCGGATTTTTACCGCTGGTTTTCATGCCTGCTGCCTGATATTGTTCTAAATAATCATTATTGAATTCATAGCGGTGACGATGTCTTTCGGTGAAAGATTTTGCACCATAAATTTTGTGTGCCAATGAACCTTCTTCTACTTCACATGGATAAGCACCTAAACGCATGGTTCCTCCCATTAAAGTTATTTTCTTTTGTTCTTCCATCATATTGATGACAGGATGAGATGAATTGGTGTCCATTTCTACTGAATGTGCATCTTTTAATCCAAGCACATTTCTTCCAAATTCAATTACAGCCATTTGCATTCCCAAGCAAATTCCAAAGAAGGGCAATCCTTTTTCTCTTGCATATTTTACTGCAATAATTTTTCCTTCTATTCCTCTATTACCAAATCCAGGAGCAACTAATAATCCATCTAATCCATTCAATTTTTCTGCTACATTTTCATCCGTAATAAATTCGGAATGCACATTTACCACTTGAACTTTTACTTCATTTATAGCACCAGCATGTACAAAGCTTTCTAGAATTGATTTATAGGCATCTTGTAATTCTATGTATTTCCCAATTAAACCAATGGTGACTTTACTCTTAGGATATTTTAATTTATCTAGGAATTCTTTCCAATTATTTAAATTGGGTTCTGCATATTGCGTAATATTTAATTTTTTAAGACAAATTAAATCTAGCTTCTCTCTCAACATATGTAAAGGCACTTCATAAATAGTGCTGGCATCCATCGCTTCAATTACTGCTTCTTGTTTTACATTACAAAACAGTGCAATTTTTCTTTTGATATCATTGTTTAATGGCTCTTCTGTTCTGCATACAATAATATCTGGATGTACCCCTGTTTCACTCAACATTTTTACACTATGCTGAGTAGGCTTGGTTTTTAATTCTTTGGCTGCTTTTAAATAAGGTATCAAAGTCAAATGAACAACCATTACATCTTCTTCTGGTAATTCCCATTGTAGTTGTCTAACTGCTTCAATAAAAGGCAAACTCTCAATATCACCTACCGTTCCCCCTATTTCTGTTAATACAATATCAAACTGGTCGTCTTGACCCAATAAAAGCATTCGATGTTTTATTTCGTCGGTGATATGTGGGACTACTTGAACAGTTTTTCCTAAAAAGTCTCCCGCTCTTTCTTTATTAATAACGGTTTGATAAATTCTTCCAGTTGTTACATTGTTCGCTTGAGAGGTATAGATATTCAGAAATCTTTCGTAATGTCCTAAGTCCAAATCGGTTTCTGCACCATCTTCAGTTACATAACATTCCCCGTGCTCATAAGGGTTTAATGTTCCTGGATCCACGTTGATATAGGGATCGAACTTCTGTATCGTTACCTTGAGCCCTCTGGCCTGTAATAATTTTGCCAATGAGGCGGCTATAATCCCTTTACCTAAACTACTTGTTACGCCACCGGTAACAAAAATATACTTGGCCATAAAATGAATACTTTTATTGCTATAAATTAAAAAACAAACTTAGACCTGGAAATTTGAACTGATATAGTTCGGAGGTCAAACAAAGCTAGCTTAAAAAATGAAATAAGAAAAATACCGTAGCAATTTTCAACCAATCTGACGAAAAACTGTTAGTGAAAAGTGAACAAGTCTTTTTTTAAACAACCATCATATATGAAACAATTACGATTCTTTGCATCTTTTGTATTGGTATTGATTGCCATTCAGGGTTTTCGTTATACCGAAACCAAACAAAACATTCGCGCAGCTGAAGACTATTTAGCCTGCTATTCAGACATCCGTGACCAATTTAGAGATGAAGCTATGACGCCTGAATTTGCGGCCATGCACGAAAATCCATTGCCTTTTACATTAGCCAATGGTACGGGTGAAACGGTTTCTTTTGATGCTCCAGATGGCACCAAAGCTTCTGGTTATTTTATCAAAAGCAAGAAAAAAACCAACAACTGGATTTTTGTGATTCAAGAATGGTGGGGATTAAATGACCAAATAAAGCAAGAAGCTGAAAAACTAGCTGCTGAACTAGGCAATGTAAATGTAATTGCGTTAGACATGTACGACGGAAAAGTAGCTGCTACACCAGATAGTGCAATGAAGTTAATGAGAGCAGCCACCAATCCTAGATTGGAAGCAATTGTAAAAGGAGCATTGGCCTACGCAGGAACCAAAGCTAAAATATTCACAATTGGTTGGTGTTTCGGTGGAATGTGGAGTTTGCAAAGCAGCATTTTGGCTGGCAAGCAAGCAGCTGGAACAGTAATGTATTATGGTCGCCCAGAAAACAATATGGAAAAATTGAAATCACTTCAATCTGATGTAATTGGATTTTTTGGAAACCAAGATAGAAGCCCATCACCTGAAGTGGTGAATACATTTGAAAAAGA
>CALRUG020000066.1:0-16663 GCA_943371295.1 Synechococcus sp. UW140
AACAGATCATTTTTTTATTCCTTTTTCACCACCATTCGATATAAAAACAATTTGGTCATTTGGATGATTTTTATCACGCTGATTTTATTAATGTCTCTTATTTATATTCCTCCATTCGCTCGATTCTTTGATTTCACTTCCATTAATCTTACTCAACTAATTATTTGTTTAGGCGTGGGGAGTATATCGGTTTTATGGTATGAACTGGTTAAACTTATTAAAAGAAATTAAAAAAAACCCTTGCTACAAAATGTAACAAGGGCTGCCCTCAATCAACAAACTGTGCTAAACAATCTTTAATTACCTGGGATAATATCGATGATAACGGTTCTATTATAGAAACGTTCTTCTGGATACTTATTTTCAAATGGCGCATTAGATGCTTCTGCGCCAAAGCCATACACTTCAAATTTTACATTACGTCTACCTAATTGATTGGTAGCACGCTCTAATATAATCTTTGTAGTTTCTGCTCTATTATGAGATAATTGATGGTTGTATTTTTCATCTCCAATAATATCTGTATGCCCATGAATAATAGCTGTGCCGTTATCCGCAATTAATGGGGCAACTACATCTGTGAGGAATTTTTCATATGCATCTATTGCATCTGATTTGTCAAAATCAAATAATATACTGTAACGCAATCCCTCTTGCTTTAAGCTTTCAGACTTTGTAACACTAACAGAACTTTCTTTTTTGATAATTTCACCAGACTTGGTAGTTCCAAACATGGTAACCTGATAATTTTTAGACGCATTGTTTCCAAGAATTGATTTTCCTGATACAGAACTCTGATCTAAATAATAAGGTCCGTAATTCTGAACAACACCAGCCTCATCTTTTAATTCAACCCTCCAAGAGTTCAATAACGCTGTTGCCCCTTTATTAGTAAAAATCACATGGGTATCTAAAGGGTCTTCTTGGTATGTCTTAATTTGTACAGGCTTTAAAAATGGAGAAGTTGCACCACCCACTTCAAGTAGCATAGCCGAAGAAGTACTAGTAATATCCACTCTTCTATCGCCTTCTCTCAATAAATCTAGCTGCTTTGTTCCTCCAGGTTGTTCAGAAGGAATTACCGGCTTATCTCTTCCTTCGGTTGTAATTCTTGATGAAGCTATATCATAGTTATTTACTAGATATTGTTTAATATTTTCTGCCATCAATCTACCTTCTGTAGGATTTTTATCCGAAGCTCCAGTTAATATTATTGTACTATTCGGATTAGTGCGCAGTCTATCTCCCATAATATTTAAAATATTATAATAAACATTCAGTTGACGAGCAGATCTTCCATTATTTAAATTAGCGGGTTGCTGTTCTTGTAGTTCAGCTTCTTTAAAGTTAATAGATTCGTTCCTCCCTAACTGTACATACCTACTAGGTATATCACTTGATCCCATATTAAAAAAGACTGAGTTACGTAAAGGGAATATTTCTTTTACTTGTCTTTCTGCAGGAACAATTTTAGGCGCTCTAACTGAAAAAGCTAAGTTGGGCTCTTTTACTGTAACAACCCTTACTGTTTCAATTGGGGCTGCTGGTGTTTGTTTTAAAGGAGCTGCTGTTGCTACTTTTCCAAATTTTAAAGCCAAGCCTGCTCTAATGGTGTACATATCCCAGGTTTCAACCGTTCTAGGTGCTTGAAATAAATTGGTTTGAAAAGAAGCAAATGGCGATAAAGTAACTTGACTCGTATTGCTTTTTTTAGACAATGGTATATCTATACCAGCACCTGCTTGAGCAGATAACATGGTTTTCCTTATATCACTGAAATCTCCTCGTTGGTCTACCTGTTTGTCTTGAACATAAACAAAGTCCTTATTTATATTAATACCAATGGTGGGTCCTGCAAATAAATAGAATGCAGAAGAAAATGGCGCCAAACGTAAACTCGGCTCAATAGAGAAATAACTCAAATTAGTAGATAAATCGGCCGGACAATTACAAGGTGCCATCACCTGATTGAATCGAGCACTCCTGTTATCGTATGCAAGATTCAACATAAAACCGACTACGCTATTTGGACGATACTCCAATAAGAAAGAAGCATAGGGTCTTACACTCTTGCCTTTATGAAAGGCAGTAGGTACTGTAGTGGCAGCATTCAACATCTGGGTTGTTCCATTGTACTGATTAATATTTGCAGCAACGGAATAGCCAAACCACCACTTGGGTTGTACTCTTTTTTCGGTTTGGGCCAAAATCACTGTGTAGCTGATGAGTAATCCAAATAACAAGAAGACTGTTTTTGAATGGTTATTTTTAAAGTGTATCATAAAATATGTTTAAATAAATAGTTAGTTAGGTTATTGAACATTAATGGTAGTGTTCACCATCGTTACCGAGGCATTTAAAGAAAGGGCTCTTCCATTTAAAATGGTTTGCGTTGCATTCCCTGGAGTAGAAAAAGTAACACCTGCATATGCAATGATTGTTCCAACCATTGTTCCGCCACCTGCACCATTAATGGTTGCTGCACTTCCTACATGCCAGAACACATTTTTAGGTTGAGCACCATTAATTAGGATAACCGATTTTGCACCTGTTGGTCCAGCAATACCTACTGTTAGGCCTGAAGCAGTTTGAAAAACCCATACTGCATTTGGATCACCTTTAGCATCCAATGTTAAATCTCCATTGCTGATTTTAAATGTTCCGCTTGCAGATCTATAAACGCCTGGTGCAAGTGTTAATCCACCCAATTCACCAGCACCTGGATCTGTACCACCTGGCTTTGCTGCAGGAGCAGTACTAAGATATAAGGCGTTGGCATCAGCCAATCCTTGTGTTGCTATAATAGCAGATGCAGCCGACCCTGGAGCTGGAGGTGCAGCATGAATTCGTCCATTAACTCTTCCAACATTCAAAGGCGTTTCAGTATATACATCTCCTGTAATCATATCATGGAAACCAGTGATTAAAGTAGAAGCAGCAGTAGTTCCTATACCCCCATTATTAATCACCGTATTGATACCTTGATTGGTAATACCTGCGTTGCCACCAAATACACCAAATACAATTAGTGTAGGAGGAATAACAGGAGGAATCACCACTGGCGGAATGGTAGTAAAAGTCCAAGTATAATCACTGGCTAACGTATTACCAGAAATATCTCTTGCACCAATAGTGATGGTACCCGTGTACAAAGTATTGGAAGCCAATCCACCTGTTGGAACAAAGCTAGCAACCCTACCAGTATAAGTAATCGTACCAGGAATAGTTGCTGTTCCGTTCTTGATTAAGAAAGTAGTTCCATTGATAGAACTAGGATCCATATTCTCACTGAATGTTGCAGTAATCACTTTGTTTAAAGCAACATTAAAAGCACCATTGATTGGATCTGTAGAAACAACCAAAGGCTTAATAATATCTAATAACACACCAGTTCTAAAAGTCCAAGTATAGTTACTAGCAATTGCATTACCAGATGAATCACGAACGCCTGTTGTAATGGTACCTGTGTACAATGTATTCGGCAATAAATTCACAACAGGTTTAAAACTAGCCGTGTTGACAGAATAAGTTACATCACCTAAAACAGGTGTTGATCCATTACTCAACAAGAAAGTAGTGCGATCCATAGTTGCAGGATTCATCACTTTACTAAAGCTTGCAGTAACTACTTTATTTAAAACCACATCGGCTGCACCATTTACTGGACTAGTTGATACCACAATAGGAATAGTTCCGGTTGCAAAACTCCAAGTATAATCGGCAATCATTGAATTGCCTGCTAAGTCTTTTGATGTTTTTACAATCGTAGCAGTATAAACAGTGTTTTCTAAAAAAGAAGCAATTGGAGTAAAAGTTGCAGTAGTACCACTATAAGTAACTCCGCCGGGTATCACTGTTGTTCCTTGTTTTAAAATAAAACTGTTCGTGGTAATTGTGGATGCATTCATTGCAGTACTAAATGTTGCGGTAATATTTTTTACGAGTGCAACATTGGCTGCATTATTTACTGGATCTGTTGAAACAACAGTAGGTACAGCACCTGTATTAAAGGACCATACAAAATTTTGAATCATTGAACTTTTAATATTGTCTTTTGCACCGGTAGTAATAGTTGCAGTATATACTGTATTACTTTTAAGGGGCACTGAAGGAGTAAAGCTGGCTGTTGAGCCAGTATAACTAACTGAACCAGAAACCAACACTGTGCCTTCTTGCAATAAGAAAGTGCTATTATTAATAGTAGTTGGATTCATTGGTTTATTAAATGTGGCTGAAATCACTTTAATAGTAGGTACATTAATTGCACCTGCAACTGGGTCGGTAGAAATCACTTCTGGACAAATAGCAATAGTGCCAGTTTCTTCAGTTGATTTTTTGCAACCCATACTAAATAATAAGATAACCATCACAAATGCAATGGTGGAGCTAAAGAGTGCTTTTAGCCTTTTCGGTAAAAATGTAAAAATGCTTTTCATAGTTTGAAAATTAATTAGCCAAATATTCAAATATTAAAAAGCGAATTACTTACACAATTGAATAAGTTAATTACAAGAATCACAGATATATCTTAAACATGTGAATGATGTAATGAATAAGCATAATAGTATAATTACTATTCAAACATTATTGGCAACCTTGCACTCATTACCAGATAAAAAATTATGAAAAAGAACATTTTAATTGTAGCTATTATTTTATTTGCCGTTGGCATTAATACTACAACCCATGCACAATCTTACAAAAACGGTTTAGGTTTAAGATTTGGCGGATTAACCAGTGGATTAACTTTAAAACACTTCACCAATCAAACAACGGCCTTAGAAGGAATAGTTAGTTTAGGCAGACAAAGTGTAATTGTAACTGGCTTGTATGAAAAACATGCACCATTAGGCGGAGCAGGTAGTGCAAAAATATTTTACGGATTTGGAGGTCACTTAGGATTTTTCCAAGACGGTGGTAGATACTATTACAATGATAATAGAATCTATACATCTTCTACTGTAGTTGGTATTGATGGAATACTTGGATTAGACTTCAAACTAAATAAAGCACCTATTAATATCAGCATGGATATTAAACCATTTGTTGACTTTTTTGGAGGCAACTATTTTTATATGGATGGAGGACTTAGTTTAAGATATACATTCTAGAAAAACCAATTTATCTTAAGCTGCTGGCATCAACTCTGGTGGGTGTCTCTTTCCCACTGATGATTCCTCTAGCACTTAAAGCAATAGATCGGATGATTTGAGTCATGTTCGGAATATCGATCGTACTTAATTCATCCGATGCTTTATGGTAATAAGGGTCTACATCAATTTTAGTAGTTGAAATAGTATGTGCAGGCACACCTAATCTAGCTAAAGTAGCATTGTCTGAACGATAAAAAAGATTCTGGCTTGTATATGGATCAGGATAGAAGGTAAAATTGGTCCCTGCCAAATTACCTTGCAATAATTTACCCATATCGGTTTTTTCATATCCCGTAATAAAAGCACTGTTCTTTCCCCACTTACTTTCACTACCAATCATTTCAATATTAAACATGGCTTTTACATCCAAAGGATTGAATTGCTTAGAAAAATATTGTGACCCAAATCCACCCACTTCTTCTGCAGTAAATGCAACAAAAATCAACGTGCGATCATTGTTTTTTGCAGCAGCATAATATTTCGCTAATAACATCATTGCGGTAGTTCCTGCAGCATCATCATTGGCTCCATTATAAATAGAATCATTGTTCACCATATTTCTGGTATTGATTCCCAAATGGTCGTAGTGCCCAGAAAAAATAACAAATTCATTTGGCAATGTTTTTCCAGGGATCATTCCCACTACATTGGCTAGAGGCATTTCTTGAATCTCATGCTTCGCATCAATGGTGATACTTTTGATTGCTGTTTCTGTAGTTAAAATAAATACAACAGATTTATCAGAATAAAACATATTACCTTTTAGTTGAGCCAATCTTCCGAAAGTATTCGTGAATGAAGTATCAACTAAAACAATGGTATTCTTGGTGAGTCCACTGTACTTGCGCGCTTCCCCAAATAAATTAGCTCCTTTGGCAATCACAGCCACTTCATAACCTGACTTCTCTGTTACTTGTAAATCTTTATTACAAGTAACAGCAATGATTTGCTTGGTATCTAAAGCCGACTCATTTAGCATGCCAGAAGCACTAATAAATTTGGGTCTAATCATTGCAAAAGATTGCAAAAATCCATTGTTCCCTTTTAGGGGCTGTATGCCATAAGATTTAAATTCAGCCGCTATGAAAGCTGCTGCCTTATCAATCCCTTTGGTAAAAGTTCTTCTTCCCTCCATTTCATCGGAAGCCAATGTACCAACTACTCTTTGCACTTCGGCATCTGTAATAATGGTTTGTAAGTCTTGTGCTTTAGCAGCAACCATCAATCCCAACAAAAAAAAGGAAACAAAAAACTTTTTCATACAATACAATTAAATTATAAACTCATCATTTCTTTAAACTTCACCGTTTGTCTACGGCTCACTTCAATCTTTTCTCCTCCTTTTAAATCGAGGATTAATCCTCCATTAAAATAAGGTTCGATTTTCTCAATCCATCTTAGGTTGATGATATGTTTTCTATTGGCCCTGAAAAACATTCTGTCATCCAATCGTTCTTCTAAAGCATTCAACGATTTTAAAATCAGTGGCTTATTGGTTCCAAAAAATACTTTAGCATAGTTGCCTACACTTTCAAATAATCGAATCTCACCCAACTTCACAAACCAACAACGTTCACCGTCTTTTACAAAGACCTGATCCTGCTCTGTAAGTGGTCCTCTATTGTTTCCACTCAATCCAATTTTTTCTTTGAATAATTCAGCTTGCAATTTTTGAATGGCATCCGATAAACGTTTAGGCTCTATTGGTTTCAACAAATAATCTAATGCGTTTACTTCAAAAGCTTTGATGGCATATTCATCATAAGCGGTTGTAAATATTACTTTGGGCGCTTTTTCTACTTCTGCCAATAAATCAAATCCTGTTTTACCGGGCATTTGAATATCTAAGAAAATCAAGTCTGGATTAAGCGTTTCAATCTTTTCAATACCCTCATCTACATTCGCCGCTTCATCTATTACTTCAATATCACCATGGTCTTGCAACAACTTCTTCAGTTCATTCCTTGCCAATCGTTCATCATCAATAATAATTGCTTTAATTGCCATAATTGCTGATTGTATTATTGTGGTTAAGCCGGTACCCCTTGTACTGGCATAATAATTTTTGCTTCAACTATATTATCCTTGGTTGCCTCAATGGTAAAGCTTGCTTTGTCTCCAAATAACAACTTCAATCTACTCCTGGTACTTTGCAAGCCAAACCCTTCCGGATCAGCAATTTCGGAAATTGTTCCTGAATTCTGAACAATCAACTCATGATGGGATAGCCTAAAGTCAGAAATAATTTTAATCGTACCCCCTTCTTTGGCTTTACTGATACCATGCTTAATGGCATTTTCAACCAATGTTTGCAACATCATAGGGGGTATGGGTTGATCTAAAGTGTCTTCATCAATATCGTACTCCACTTTTAGTCGGTCTTCAAAACGGATATGTTCCAAAGCCAAATAATCTTTTACAATATTCAATTCTCTTTCAAATGGAACCGTTTCCTGTTTCTCTGCCTGCATACTGCTTCTAAGCAGGTTACTCAATTCGGTAATGGCAGTTCTAGCTCTTGTAGGATTTTCATCTACCAATGCTCTAATGCTATTCAAAGCGTTAAAGATAAAGTGAGGGTTAATATGACTCTTGATGGTCTTCAACTCCATCTCTTTCACTAAACTCTCTAATTTGATTTTTTGAAATTCGGTTTTAGTACCCAATTCAATATAATGCCAGAGATAATAAATAGATACCCAAACCAAAATCAACGGAGAATCTGATACCAGGTTCACTAAAAATCGCTTATCTACAGAAACCTTTGTTTTGGGATTGTATAAATGCAGCCATTCTGCAATTGCAGAGTTGGTGAGGTTAAAAAGCACTAAAATCAAGACTAAAACCCCTGTAAACTGTACCCATTTTTTAGACAATTCAGGTGGTAATAAATGGAATAATTTGATTAATTCCCTGAGTACATGGGTAAAGAATAAGCCAGAAACGATGATTACCAATAACTTGGGGTAGAAAATGCTATTGATTTTACTGTCAAAAACAAAGGCAAAAAACACCATAGTTAAGCCATACATTAGCCAACCGCCTAATTGACACCACCAATAGAGTATTGCTTTGCTTTTAGTTCTCATGACTTACAAAGCTAAATATAGCTAAGCCCTTGAAAAGGAACAAATTGGATTAAAGGCAAATTCAGCGGCTGGTTGGCTTAAATTAATGTAGTTGTCGGATGAACCTTCCTTTTTATCGGATGTTATTGTATTTTTACCACTAAATTAAGCAGTACATGGAGTTTGTTCCTGGCCCTTTACTCAAGAATATCAATAGCCCTGAAGACCTTAAAAAACTCAGCAGAGCTCAGCTACACCAGATTTGCGACGAATTAAGACAATATATTATAGATGTAGTAAGTGTTCATGGTGGGCATTTTGCTGCTAGCTTAGGAGTGGTAGAATTATCAGTGGCATTGCATTATATATACAATACCCCTTACGATCAATTGGTATGGGATGTAGGACACCAAGCATATGGGCATAAAATCTTAACGGGTAGAAGAGACAATTTTCCTACCAATCGCAAATACAAAGGGTTAAGCGGTTTCCCTAAACGTTCTGAAAGCGAATACGACACATTTGGCGTAGGGCATTCCTCTACTTCAATTTCAGCTGCTTTGGGTATGGCTATTGCTGCTAAACATAAAGGGGAAAATAGAAAATCAGTAGCCATTATTGGAGATGGTTCTATGACTGCAGGTATGGCTTTTGAAGCCATGAACCATGCAGGAGTTGCAGACAGTGATGTATTGATTATTTTGAACGACAACTGCATGAGCATCGATCCAAACGTAGGTGCTTTAAAAGAATACTTAACCGATATCAGCACTTCGCCCACTTACAATAAAGTAAGAGATGAAATATGGAACCTAATGGGCAAATTGCCTGTTGGTAAAAATTTCAGTAGAGAAATGGCTTCAAAAATGGAAGCCAGCATTAAAGGGGTAGTCAACAAGAGCAGTAATTTATTTGAGGCATTGAAGCTTCGCTATTTTGGACCAATTGATGGTCATAATATTACCAAACTGGTAGACACTTTAAAAGACCTAAGAGAAATACCTGGTCCTAAATTGTTACATATTATTACTACCAAGGGGAAGGGATACGAACTAGCAGAGAAAGACCAAACCAAGTGGCATGCACCCGGCTTATTCGACAAAACAACTGGAGAGATTTTTAAAAAGAAAATAGATATACCACAGCCTCCTAAATACCAAGATGTATTTGGACATACCATGATTGAATTAGCAGAAGCCAACCCCAAAGTAATGGGCGTTACCCCAGCTATGCCGAGTGGATCATCACTCAAATTCATGATGGACAAAATGCCTGATCGCGCATTTGACGTGGGCATTTGTGAGCAACATGCTGTTACGGTAAGTGCAGGTATGGCTACACAAGGCTTAAGGGTGTTCTGTAATATTTATTCTTCGTTTATGCAACGTGCTTATGATCAAGTAGTACACGATGTTGCATTACAAAAATTACCCGTTGTGTTTTGTTTGGACCGCGCTGGTTTAGTAGGAGAAGATGGACCTACCCACCATGGTTGTTATGATATCTCTTTCATGCGCTGCATTCCCAATTTAATTATTGCAGCACCCATGAATGAAAAAGAATTGCGAAACTTAATGTATACTGCTCAGTTAGACGAAACGCAGTATCCTGTGGTGATTCGCTATCCAAGAGGGGAAGGAGTAATGCCGGAGTGGAGAACTCCATTTGAAGCCATTACCATTGGTAAGGGTCGCAAATTAAAAGACGGAAAAGAGGTTGCCATTCTAAGCTTCGGTCATCCTGGAAATTTTGCACAAGCTGCTATTCGTAATTTAAGAACAGAAGGTATTGATCCTGCCCATTACGATCTTCGTTTTGTAAAACCAATTGATGAAGATTTACTACACGAAGTGTTCAGCAATTATTCAAAAATTGTTACCGTTGAAGACGGTACAGTAGTTGGGGGATTTGGATCTGCTGTTTTAGAATTCATGAACGCGAACGGTTACAAAGCCGATGTAAAAATCTTAGGCATCCCCGACAGATTAGTAGAACACGGTACGCCAAAGGAACTTCATAGAGAATGCGCTTATGATGCAGAAGGTATTGCAGAAGCGGTTCGTTTTTTAATGGAATCAACTGTACAAACTACCAGTAATATTTTACAATAAATAGATTGTATTCAAATAAATAGGGCAATGTAAAAACATTGCCCTATTTTTATTCAAAACTTCCTTCTTGTTCGGTTCTTTCTTCTTCTGTTAAGCCCTCATCGGCTATATCTGCCTCTCTGTTTTCATTCCACTCTACAATGAAATTATTCATTCCTTGACCCACCAATAATTTCATGTATTTCTGTTGTGATAATTCTAAAATAGATAAGAATAAGAAAATGGCATGAATGCGGTCTTCACAAATTTCAAATACTTTTTCAAAAGCAACGGTCTTTTCTCTACCAACAAAATCAAGCATATAGTCACGGCTACCTTCCATAGTATAGTTGTAACGGACTACGGTATGAACGGGCTTATTTTGCCTATCGTGAACGCGTTGCATTACTTTTTCAAACGCTTTCATCAGTTTGAACAAAGTAATATTCTGAATCTCTGTGCCTTCAGATGCTTCTTCTCCTATTGAAGAAATTTCTCTTTGCAAATTTCCTCGCTTCACCATCAACATGCGCATGGCTTCCATTTCGGCCATTTGCACAGCAGCTTCTTTGAATTTTTTGTATTCGAGAATTTTGTCAATCAATTCTTGACGTGGATCTATCTCATTTCCGGATGCATCAATTTCTTTTCTTGGCAACAATAACCTTGCTTTGATGCGCATTAAAGTAGAAACAAATAAAATAAATTCTGAACTTAATTCAATATTCAGCTTTTCTGATCCATGTATAAAATCTAAAAAGTCATTGATGATTTTAGTAATGGGGATATTATAAATATCTAGCTCATCCCTTTCAATAAAGAACAACAAAAGGTCAAAAGGGCCTTCAAACTGATCTAGTTTAATTTGATAGTTTACAGTACTCACGTTCCGGTTTTTTACAAAGAAAAGAAAACAGGGCCTATTTTAGCCCTGTTTCAAGAATAGTTATCCACCAAAATGGCTTAATTCACTTTTTTGAGCGAATCCCTTATTTCTGCTAAGAGTTTTTCTGCATCAGTTGGGCCTGGAGGCGTTGCTGGTTGAGCAGGCGGTTCTTCCTTCTTCAATTTATTCAAGGCTTTGATGACCATAAAAACCGCAAATGCAACTATGACAAAGTCAATCAAATTGGTGATAAATGCCCCGTATTTTATTGAGACCTCTGTAATTGCTGGAGTAATCACTGTTCCGGCTGCGTCTTTTACCTCACTAACAGATTGCTGCAATACCCATTTCTTATCATTAAAATCGACCCCACCCGTAAGCATTCCTACCAATGGCATGATGATTCCATCCACAAAGGAAGTAACAATTTTTCCAAAAGAGACCCCCATTACAAAAGCAACAGCGGTATCTACCAAGTTGCCTCTAATGGCAAACTCTTTGAATTCTTTAATCATTCCCATAATAAACAATTTTATACCTGAAATATAGTTATTTCTTCAAACCTGGGAAACGCATTTTTAAATTTTTTAAAGTAGTTAAAATTGCATTGGCTACTAAATACTCTTTGTACCAGTTTTGATCGGAAGGTATAATATGCCAAGGCACTTTATTGCATTTATTAAAACAATCTTCGTACACCCGCATATATTGATCCCAAAGTTTGGCTTCTACCAAATCTTGTTCATTGTATTTCCATTGTTTTGTTTTGTCTTCTAATCTTTCTAATAATCTTTGGTTTTGCTCTTCTGGGCTAATATGTAAATAAAATTTTAGGATATGGGTATTATTATGCAATTCAAGCATTTCTTCAAAATCATTGATGGCTTTCATTCTTTTAACGGCCAATGCATCATCACACCATTTATGTACCCTAGTGATTAATATGTCTTCATAGTGCGACCGATTGAATACTTGAATCATGCCTTTAGAAGGCGCGTGCATATGTATTCTCCATAAAAAATCGTGTGACAACTCTTTGGATGTGGGAGCTTTAAAAGATTCAACCTGCACTCCTTGCGGATTCATTACTCCAAAAACATCCCTGATTAATCCATCCTTTCCACTGGCATCCATTCCCTGTATTACAATCAACAAAGAATGTTTAGATTCTGCGTATAATAAATTTTGCAATTCAGTCAACTCTTTCAAAATCAAAGCAGTTTTTGCCTTTGTTTTTTCTTTATTGAATTGCTTAGGCGCTTTCGTACTTATTTTATTTAAGCGAACTGTTTGCATATTTCATTGTTTACTTAAATGTATTGATTTAGAACCGTAAATACGGCATCTTTGATAAAATTTGACTGTGCAAAAGCAATTACTGAACTGGTTAATTTTTAGTTTACTCTGTCTTATTTGGGGCAGTTCTTTCATTTTAATGAAAGGAGGAATGAATGTATTGAGCCCTTATCAGGTCGCTTCCATTCGCATCATTAGTGCGGGTTTGGTTCTATTGCCTTTTGCAATGAAAGCTTTGAGAAATATTCCTAAAGAAAAAAGAGGGGTGGTAGTTTTATCAGGATTATTGGGAAGCTTTTTCCCGGCTTATTTATTTTGTATTGCGGAAACCAAAATTGACAGCGCCCTGGCTGGCATCATGAATGCATTAACCCCACTTTTTGTTATCATTACTGGAATCTCTTTCTTTCAATTACAAGTAAAAAAATTGCAGCTAATTGGAATCATTGTAGGCTTTATTGGATTGGCTTTATTGGTAGCTGCGGGCTCCAATATTAGCTTAGAATATTTCTCTTATTCTTTATTGGTATTACTAGCAACTTTACTCTATGGAATTAATGTAAATATGGTGGGCAAGCATATGCAAGGCATTGGATCATTAGAAATTGCTTCCATGGCATTTGTTTTCTTATTAATTCCTTGCTTGATTATCCTATATTTCACTGGATATTTTGCACTTCCCTTAACCGAAAACGCCTACCTGCTTTCTACTGGTGCTTCTGCTATCTTAGGAATTTTTGGTACAGCTGTAGCTTCTGTACTTTTCTATATGTTGGTAAAAAGGGCTGGAGCATTATTTGCTTCTATGGTAACCTACGGAATCCCTTTTGTAGCCATTGGATGGGGCATCTGGGGTGGAGAGCAGGTAAACCTTATTCAGGTTACCTGCTGCGGAATTATTTTGATTGGCGTATATTTAGCCAATAAGAAATAACTATACGGTCATCATTTCTTTTTCTTTGGTAGCCAAATGTTTTTCAACCAAAGCAATATGTTTGTCGGTTAATTCTTGAATCTCTTTTTCTGCGTCTTTGGCCGCATCTTCACTTAAGCCATCTTTCTGTAATTTTTTCACGTCTTCTATGGCGTCTCTTCTGATATTTCTGATAGCCACTTTTGCTTGCTCTCCTTCTCCGCCTGCTTTCTTCACCAATTCCTTTCTTCTTTCTTCGGTTAAAGGGGGCATGAATAACCTTATTTGTACTCCATCATTTTGTGGAGTAATACCAATATTGGCGGCCATTATAGCTCGCTCTATCAAGGCCAACATATTTTTCTCCCATGGCTGAATACTGATGGTTCTGGCATCTAAAACAGTGATATTGGCTACCTGAGCAATGGGGGTAGGTGATCCATAATAATCTACATTAATCCCATCTAACATATTGGGATTGGCTTTACCTGCTCTAATTTTAACTAGCTCCACTTCTAAGTGCACAATGGCTTTTTTCATGGTATCCGTGGCATCATCTATGATCATTCCTAATTCTTCAGACATAATTAAAATTTAAGTGGGGCAAATTTAATAAATGAATCCATACTTTATGCATTAAATGCTTTTATCTTCGCCGTAAATTACCGAATTCATTATGGCAAGTATAGCTGATTTAAAAAGCACTGCAACCCAAGTTAGAAGAGATATCGTGCGCATGGTGCACGGGGTTCAAAGCGGTCACCCAGGTGGATCATTGGGTTGTACCGATGTAGTTACTGCTCTTTATTTCCATAGCATGAAGCACGATGTGCAGTTTAGCATGGATGGAAAACAAGAAGACCTGTTCTTTTTATCGAACGGACATATTTCTCCATTGTTTTACTCAGTGCTTGCTCGTGCAGGCTATTTTGATGTAAAGGAATTGGCCAGTTTTAGAAAAATCAATACCCGCTTACAAGGGCATCCAACAACCCACGAACATTTACCAGGAGTAAGAATTGCCAGTGGTTCATTGGGTCAGGGGTTGAGCGTAGCTGTAGGGGCCGCAATCACCAAAAAATTAAATCAAGACCCACATTTGGTTTTTTCATTGCATGGGGATGGTGAATTACAAGAAGGACAAATTTGGGAAGCAGTAATGTTTGCCTCTCACAATAAAGTAGACAACCTAATCAGTATTGTAGATTTAAATGGCCAACAAATTGACGGGCCTACCAGCAAAGTATTGTCTTTAGGCAATTTACGCAGTAAGTTTGAAGCATTTGATTGGACCGTGCTAGATATGGATGGAAATGATATGGACAATGTGGTAGCTGTTTTAGACAAAGCCAAATCTATGACTGGAAACGGAAAACCGATTTGCATTTTAATGAAAACAGAAATGGGCAAAGGAGTTGACTTTATGGAAGGCAGTCATGAATGGCATGGAATCGCACCAAGTGATGATCAATTGGCCAAAGCATTGGCTCAGTTACCAGAAACTTTAGGAGACTATTAAAATATTGGAGGGTTTACCCCATCCTACTTAAGTGCGCAGCTCAAAAGGTTGCGCACTTGTTTTTTGTGCGGTAACCCAGGCCGCTGTAAATGAAATGGCCGTTACAGTAAGTAACACCAATATAAAGTCGAGTGCAGATATTTTTATTGGATAATAATCAATGATAAATGTTGACCCGCCCAATTTAATTAAATGAAATTGCTCTTGTACCCAACAAATCCCTCCGCCCAATAATATGCCCGCTCCTGCCCCAATGGCCGCAAGCAATAATCCCTCTAACAAAAAAATATTCCTGATCCGATTACTCGATGCGCCCAATGCACGCAAGACGGCTATATCTTTTTGTTTTTCTAAAACCAACATACTCAATGCCCCAATCATATTAAAAGCAGCCACCACCAGAATTAAAGAAAGAATACCATAGATAACCCATTTTTCTAATTGCATCACCGAATACAAAGAAGCATTTTGCTGGTACCGGGTTTGTATTTGAACTTGATTCCCTAAAATGGTTTGTAATTGATTTACTAAGTTGTTGTTGTTCTCTTTTGCATTGATTTCTATGGCACTGTATTCATTGGTTTTTAGTCCCAACATATATTGTACAAAAGCCAAATTGGTGAATGCATATTTATTGTCAAATTCTTGCTGCACAATAAATGACCCTGATGGAATTACAGAAAATGAATTCAAGCCATCACCAGTTAACAAATTTCCATTTCGGTTGGGGAAATACAAAGTGGCCGCTTCAAATACCTTCTCGGTATTGATTCCTGCCGCGTTCTCGATCCCAGCACCCATAACGATTCCAGGGATATTGACGTTACCCAATTCAAAACTTCCTCTTCGAATATATTGTTGAATCGGATTGACTTGATTATAATTATGCTCAACGCCTTTGATGGTAACAATTGTTTGATAAGCTCCTGTTAAAAGTGCTTTTTCTTCTGCTACATAACTAAAGGCTTTGATGTCTTTTATTCCTTTTATTTGCTTTGCTTGAGCAGCGCTTAATTCAAATGTTTTTCCTTTAATAGGCACCACTTTATATGCAGGATAAAAATCTCCATACAAACCTTTTACTAAGTCTTCAAATCCATTGAATACACTTAGGATAATAATTAAAGATGCCGTACCAACTGCAATAGCAGTGATGGCTATCCATGCAATGATATTGATTGCGTTGGTGGTTTTTTTAGAGCGAAAATAGCGCCAGGCAAAGAGCAGGTTCATTCGCCTTTCTCATTTATTTTCTTGAATACTTCCTCCATTTTAAATACATAATCTAAAGTATCGTCGTTGTAAAAATGAATTACAGGTATCCTTCTAAGCTGGTGCTTCATTTTATCTGCCAACTCTTTCTTGATTTCCCAAGCCTTCGATTCAATTTTTTTCATGACTGCCGATTCGTCCTTTACCTGAAACAAACTCAAATAAACCCTTGCTTCCAGCAAGTCTGGTGTCACTTTTACATTGGATATAGAGACCATTCCCCCATCAATCATTGAGAGGTTTAATCTTCTGAATATATCATTGAATTGCTCTTGTAATGCTCCGGCTACCTGCCGCTGTCTTTTTCCTTCCTCCATAATATCAAGGTTTATGGGTGTAAAATTAGTTACTTTGCCTTGTTTCACCATTTATTCCTGTATGAAGCGTTTTGAGCGAATTTTGTTTTACCTGCGTAGTCAAAAGAAAAACATTGTATTATACGTTGTTTTCAACCTGTTATCGATCG
>CALRUG020000067.1:0-16477 GCA_943371295.1 Synechococcus sp. UW140
ATGGTTGTGGCAATTTCATGATGGAACGACAGACACTTTACAAAATACAAAAAAACGGTATTCGTTAGCCGGTGATTATAATGTAATACTAAGATCAATTAATAATATTGGATGCTTTGATGATAGTGCTAAAGTGATAAAAGTAGCAGCATTACCCGTAGCTAATTTTACTGCAAATGCAACTGGTTGTGTTAACTCAGCTGTCACTTTTACAAATACTTCAACAAGTGCTGATGGTACATTAACCAACTGGCAGTGGAATTTTGGCGGTGGTGGCGGCAATGTAAATGCCACAAACGGTAATCCGCAAACTTTTACCTATGCTAATCCTGGCAATTATACCGCCTCGTTACAAGTAACGAGTAGTTTTGGTTGTGTAAGTACACCACCTTTCACTAGATCGATTACTATTTACAGAACAACAGCGGCATTTACTGCAAGCACACCTGTTTGTATTGGTACACCACTAACATTAACAGAAACTTCAAGCGGTAATGGCAGTGCCATTACCGGCTGGCAGTGGAATTTTGGCAACAGCAATACGTCTGTGCAACAAAATCCTATGGGTATCTCATATACTACTGCGGGAACTTTTACAGTAAGCTTAACTGCCACTTCTGCTGCAGGCTGTACAGGTTCTATCACTCAAAGTGTGGTAGTATTAGGTCCATTAGCATCAACAACTGTTACTGCTACCGATTCAAATTTCAACTCTGTAACCTTTGCATGGACAGCGGTTGCAGGTGCTACAGCTTATCAAGTATCTATTAATGGTGGTGCATTTGTAAACCCAAGTTCAGGTGCTACAGGTTTAACCCATCTTGCAACTGGCTTTGCACCCAATACCGTGGTAACCATTCAAGTGAGGGCAATAGGTTCTATACCATGTCAGCAAAGTACAGCAACAGGAACAGGTCGTACTTCTTTGCCGGATTTAGAGATATTTATTCCTAATACGTTTACGCCAAATGGTGATGGAAGAAACGATGTATTTAGAGCTTATGGCAATTACATCAAGAGTATGACAATGCAAGTGTTTAACCAATGGGGTGAATTGATTTTTAGTGGTAATGATCCTGCAAACGGATGGGATGGTAGATCAAAAGGAAAGTTACAGCCGGTAGGTGTTTACATCTATGTGATTAAGATAGTAAAACAAGACGGAACTATATTGAACAGAAAAGGCTCTATTAATATTGTTAGATAATTTTTATATCAGCGTGTTGTAGTAATGATACCATTGCTGCAACACGCTATACGTTGCTATGCTTTATTTATTAAAAAACCAAAATGATTGCTTGTATGAAAAAAATTATCCTCAGTACATTAATTGTTGTTAGCCTTAGTGCTAAGGCACAATTATTTAATCAGCAGTTTACAACAGATATGGCAACAGTAACCAATGCCGTTGCCATTACCGATCCAACTTATATTGGTGATCCTCCCAGTAATTCGCAGTTTACTTATTTGTTTTCTACGGGACAAAGCTCAAATACCACAACAGTTAGCGGCGGTGCTTTGCAAATTGTAACTGGTGGTTCAGGTTCTATTTGGGCAGCGGTAAGAAATGCGAATTTCGCTGTAACACCCACTGCCATGCAAGTAAAAATGAAAGCTAAAATTGATGTTGGGTCTAGTGGCAGTAATAGAAAATGGTTTTTTTATGTAGGCAGTAGTTTTACGAATAGTACAGCTGCTGAAGCCAATGCACAAGTGCATTCAGGTTTTTCCATCAGGTATGCTAATAGTGCTTACTATTTTGTAAAAACGTTAGCTGATGGAGGTGGGACAGGAGTCACAGATCAAGTTGCTGACAATACTGATATTGTTTTCACTTTTGTTACCAATAACAGCGGAGGATCTATATCTTATACTGCACCGGATAATAGTACAGAAACTTTAGCAGATGATAGCTGGGATTTATGGTTAGGTACCACTAAAAAATTCGATGATCAAGCGGCTACAACAGCCGGGCAAAGTTTAAATCAATTTAAGTTTGGTGATAATGTGAATAGTAGTGCCGGCCGTGCCAATTGGACGATTGATTATGTAGAAATGACAGATTTAACACCTGCCTTGCCGGTTAATTTCGGCGCTTTCACAGCAAAGCCAACTACTTCCGGAGTAAACTTACAGTTTACAACACTTACTGAATCACAAATGAGTGGTTTTGAAGTTGAATACAGCCTTGATGGTAGAAGCTTTACTACTCTTGGCAATCTACCTGCACAAAATAGAGGCACGGTAGTTAGCACTTACCATTACCAACATACCCATTTACCTAGTACTGCTGCTTATTACAGAATTAAAGGCATAGGTGTAGATGGCAAGCTAACTTATAGTGCCATCATAAAAATGAATAGCCGCAGCGGTAACGAAACCGTAACTGTTTCGCCCAATCCTGTAAAAGATTACAGGTTGAATTTGCAACTAGGCAACATTGAAAAAGGAACTTACAGCCTTGCTGTATTTAATAGTGCCGGTGTAATGGTGCATCGCCAAACGCTTACTCATTTGGGTGGCAATGCCGCACTAGCTATTGGTTTACCCACCACCTTGCAAAAGGGAAATTACAGTGTACAATTAACCGGTAATCTGGTTAAATTATCACAGCAATTTTTATTGGTAAACTAACTCAACAACGTCGCATAGCAACACGTACATAAGCAACACGGGCCTGGAATTCTTTCCGGGCCCTTTTTTTATAACAGAAGGAGAAATTAAAACAAGTTTAAAGCATCAGTTACGCAAACGTTGCCGGTTACGTTTGCGTAAAAAAACAATTTCGAATATGATGATTGGCTTTTAAATGCATGTAATTTAATCTTCGATTGCAGTGCTAATGCCCTAACAGACAAGCACAAACCAACAACTAATTCGATTGCCCAGACGATTGTGCTGTAATCAATACGCATACCAACGATTGTATATCAAACCGAAACTATTACTGTATTTAAAAACTGCTGTATGAAAAAAGTAATTTTACTATTTATCTGTTTTGTCTTTCTTTTTGATTCAAATGCTCAATTCTTTCAACAACAATTTGGAACGGACTTAACCACGTTCAGTAATACTAATAGTTCCGATGCGACATATGTCAATTCAAGTTCACCATCTAATTCGCAAATCACTTGGTTTTCAACGAATGCCGCTACTGCAACTTTTGGAGTAGCATCTGGAGTTATGAACATGACAAGACCTGGGACAGGTACAACCTATTGGATTAGAAATGCAGATTTTTCATCAACTAATTCGCTGATGTTACGGTTCGACTATAATGTAACTGCAGCAAGTGGAACATCAACATCTGCAGTAACTTGGTATGCAGGAGATGGGTTCTCTAACGCAAACTCAACGCCAAGCACGGCTCATTCTGCATTTAATTTGGCTATATCTAGTACAACAGGTCCTGCTTGGCGACCTCACACAAGCGGAACTGGTATTACTGGTTCAGCAACAATTCTTTGGGTTATTAATAATTCCGGAAGTACGATGACTTATAAAGCACCTGATGGTACTTATGAAACAGTTGCCAATGATACCTGGGATGTTTGGGCTGGCACTACTAAATATCAAAATGACGTTGCGGCAGCAAGTGCTGCAACCCCATTAGCAAATATTGCTTTTAGAAGTGCTGGTGGAAATGCTAGTCATACATTTGATAACATTTTAGCAGACCCTATACCCGCTGCTGTTACTAGTAATGCAGCAAGTGATTTAACAGCAAGTAGTTTTAGGGCCAATTGGACGGCTATATCTGGTGTAACCGGTTATCGAGTAGATGTGTCTACTGCCAGCGACTTTTCTTCTTTTGTTCCCGGCTATGAAAATGTATATGTTAGTGGTGCAGCTACTAATTATTTAGATGTAACAGGTTTGAGTGCAAGTACCGCTTACTATTATCGGGTTCGTGCTGCATCTCAATATACTGTTGGAGAATTTGCAGGTGGTAATTCAGCATCACAAAATCCGACCACATCATCAGGTTCATCACCCACTATTACAACTAACTTAACTGGTTTTAATAGCACTTTTGGAAATGTAGTAAATGGCTCAAATTCTGCTGAAGATGACTATACAGTTAGCGGTTCAAATCTTACCAATGATATTGTGGTAACTGCTCCTTCAGGTTTTCAGGTGTCTAAAGATGGAGCCGGTGTTGGTTTTGGCTCATCAGTTACTTTAACGCAGTCTGGTGGCACAGTTAATGCAACAACCATATATGTAAGATATGCTCCATCTTCCGCAAGTGGAGCTACAGGGTCATTAAATATCACAAATGCAAGTACCGGAGCCACAACTCAAAATGTAAGTGTAAATGGTAAAGCATTAGATACAGAACCTTCTACATCTGGAAGCATTAGTTTTGGTACAGTTACCGGAGGAACAATAGTTGTTAATTTACCTAGTGTTGGAAATGGGGATAAACGAATCATAGTTGTTCGTCAAGGTAGTGCAGTAAGTTATACGCCTACAGATGGGGATGCATCAACAGGCGTAAATGCTAATTTTTCATCTGCATCTGACCAAGGTAGCGGCAACAAAATTGTTTATGATGGTACAGGCAGTGGTAATGGCGTCCTAACAGTAAGTGGATTAGCTCACTCTACCACTTATCATTTTGCAGTATATGAGTACAATGAAGGTACCGGGGCATCACAAAATTATTTTATAAGTGCTGTAACTGGTAGTCAGGCTACATCGCTAGGAAGTAACAATACTGATCATTTCCGAAGTAAAAGTTCTGGCGACTGGGCTACGACTGGTACTTGGGAGTCGTCTGCAACGGGTAATGACCCATGGATTGATGCATCTTTATCACCCGATAATAATGCGACAGCTATTGAAGTCAGAAGTACTCACATTGTTACTATTTCTACTGCTATCACAACAGGAACAACTACTATAAATGGAGAAGTGGATATTACGACGGGTACACTCACCATTGCTGCTAGTAAAACTGTAACGGTAAATGGTACATTAGATAATGCTAATTTGTCTACCTCCGCTATTACGGTAACCGGCAGCCTTTCATTTAGTAGTGGTGCTAATTATAGGTTATCTGGTTCAGGTACTACTGGTCTGGTGCCTAATGCTACATGGCATAGTAATTCAAATATATATCTAAATGGAACATTCACTGCTAGTACGAGTTTAACAAATACTATTGGTGCAGTTTATGGAAACTATTTCATAACAGGAAGTATTACCGGAACATTAGTGCCTTTTGCCAATCAGGCAAGACAACGTATAGCCGGAAATTTTACTATTTCCCCTACTGGAACCGGAGTTATTCAATTAATTTCTAGTGGTGCAACAAATATTTTGCCTGTAGATGGCAATTATTCACAAACCTCTGGAATAGTATTACTGAACCCTTCAAGCTTTGGCGCAACAACTTTCAGGCCAATGGTAGTAAAAGGTAATTTCAGTCTTGAAAATTGCACTTTCAGAATATCAAGTAGTACTGCAAATTGCTATTTAATACTAAAAGGAAACTTTACTGCTAATAATGTTACCCTTGAAAATACAGGTGGTGCAGGTAGTGGAGCAGCTTATGTTCATTTTGCGGGAAATGGGGTACAAAACTATAGTTGGACAGGAACTAGAACAATTACTGCTGCAACAAACGGAATCAATTTCATTATTAATAGCGGCACTAGCTTAGATATGGCTTCACATATAATTGATGGTGGAGCATTAGTGACGTTTACACAAAGCGGTGCATATACAGCTCCTGCCTTAACGGGAACTACAGCATTAAATAGTAATAGTATAACAGCTATTACGGGGGGCACCTCTGGTCTTCAACCTGGGATGGTCATTACAGGTACAGGGATTTTAGCTGATACGTATATCACTGCAGTTGTTAGTGGTACAGAGATACAAATTTCAAAACCTGCTACTGCTGCTGGTTCAGTTTCACTAACTGTTTCATCGTTAGCTGAAGCCACTTTGAAAACTTCATCTGCTACAGGTGTTAATGGAAATATACAGAATAGTGGATCCCAAACTTTTGCAAGCGGCACTAGTTACGAGTTTTATGGAACGGCGATGTCAGCAGTAACCGGTAGCTTAATGCCGGCTGCAGTAAATAACCTTACAATCAATAACTCAAATGGTGTAACGCTTTCGGCTGCAGCTACAGTCAATAATTTATTAACAGTAACAACTGGTACATTAACAACCGGTGCAAACAATCTTACACTCAATTCATCTACCGGTTCGGCAATAATTGAAGCTGCCGGTGCCTTAAATATCAGTGGTGGTATAACAGATTTAAATAGTAGATCGGTTATATTCAAGTCATCAGCAACGGGTACGGCAAGGTTAGAAAATGTAGCAGGTTCTTTGCAAGATGCCACCAATGTTTCTGTTGAACGCTACATTCCCAATACAGGTCGTAAATGGCGTTTATTAACGGCACCATTAACAGGTGCATCGAGCAATACGGTATTTGCTAACTGGCAAAATAATAGTACGGTAACAGCCG
Source organism: Synechococcus sp. UW140 (assembly GCA_943371295.1). Classification (GTDB taxonomy): domain Bacteria; phylum Bacteroidota; class Bacteroidia; order Chitinophagales; family Chitinophagaceae; genus Sediminibacterium. The sequence continues at coordinate 6,494 of CALRUG020000067.1, forward strand.
GCAGAGGGGTGAGCATTTGGGGTACTGGAGGTACTTGTGATCCGGGTGTTAGCACAGGTAATGGTTTAGTACCGGGTCCTGGTGGCGGGGCAGCAAGTTCTATGCGTAGGTATAATAATACAGACAATAGCTGGGAGAACATCACCAATACGGCAACAGAAGAATTATTCAATGCAAGTACCAATAAAGCATTTGCGTTATTTGTTACCGGTCATTTTGGTGGGGGATATACCACACCAGGTTCGGGTTCTATTGCCACTACTTTAAGCGCAACGGGCAGTTTAATTACAGGTACAAAAGCCTTTAATTTTAACTATGAAGACAATGCCGAGCATATTGCTATGATAGGAAATCCGTATGCTAGTCCTGTAGATTTTTCATTGTTAACTCGAAGCAATGTAGAGAATAAATATTGGGTATGGGATCCTAGTTTAGACGGAACAGGAGGATATGTATTGCTAACTGATGCAGGCGGTGGAAACTACACACCAAGTGTGGAAAGCGGTTATACAGGAACACCGGCAGCAGGTAGTGTGTACAAAAACATTCAAAGCGGTCAAGCAATATTTGTACAAGCCACAGCAGCCGGTGCAGCAAGTGTTACTTTTGAAGAGGCAGATAAAGTGAGCAATACGCATGTACAAGTGTTCCGCACTGGCACACAAACCGAAAAGCTAAGGGTGAATTTATTGAATGCAGCCAACCCTGCCGCCATCAAAGTAATTGATGGGGTATTGGTACAGTACAGCAATAGCTTCAGCAATGGCCATGCAGCAGAAGATGGTATCAAGCTGTACAACGACAGAGAAAACTTGTGGGTCGATGCCAATGGCAAAGAATACATGATTGAAGGTCGTAAGTTGATTGATAATGTCGATACAGTTAAACTTACTACTTGGGCTTTACAACAACAAGCCTATCGTTTAGAAATTATTGGCAGCAACTTTGCCAACGATGCCAACCTAAGTACATTCTTAAAAGACAAGTTCTTGGGTACAGAAACAGCCATCAGCTTAAGCGGTACAACAGAATATCCATTCACTGTTACAAGCGACAATAACAGCAAGGCAACAGATCGTTTCATGGTAGTGTTCCGCAGCAATGCAAGTTTGCCTGTAACATTGACAAACATAAAAGCATACCAGCAAAATGCAGGTATTGCTGTAGAGTGGAATACCCAAAGCGAAAGCGGAATGCAACAGTACGAAGTTGAGAAATCTGCCAACGGCACCAACTTCGTAAAAGTAAATACTACAGCAGCTAAGTCGGGCACAACGAACAGCTACAACTTCTTCGATGCTACGCCATTTAGTGGAGCAAACTACTACCGCATTAAAGCCATCAGCTTAAATGGCGATGTGAAGTATAGCAGTATTGTTGTGGTGCGATTGAATACAAAAGGAACAAAGGTCACTTTATATCCAAATCCGGTAAAAGGAGAAAACATAAACCTAGAATTAACCGGTTTAGCGAAAGGCAATTACAATGTAAGCTTGTTCAACCAGCTTGGTCAACAAGTACTGAACAGAACCATCACTCACAACGGCACCAATGCAACCCAAACGATAAACATTGGCAGTATAGCCTCCGGTGTGTATGAATTGCGACTGAGCAATGGTGAAACAGTTGTTACCCAGAAATTGATTAAAGAATAACACAACCCACTTCCCTTGCAGGTGCTTGCACCTGCAAGGGAATAAACAAAGTTTTTTACCCCCCAAACGAATTGCCGATGTTAAAACCATATAGAATTGGTGTAATGGTATGGTGTCTAATTTTCGTAGCATTTAGTACTACCACCCATGCCCAAAGCGATGTTCAAAGCATAGATGATGTTGTAGACCAGCAGGATCAAACAACACATTACTACAGTACACCTACCGTTCCATCGGGCGGAGGCTCAGACGATGTAGATGCCAATCCACCTGAACTGGGTGGCGGCGACCCCGGTGCCCCAATAGATGGTGGATTAAGTGTGTTACTTGCTGCCGGTGCAGCGTATGGAGTGAAAAGGATGAGGAAGCATGGTACAACTCCAAAAAATGTGAGTTTTTGGGCTCAGCAGAAGCAAAAAAAGCATTAAAATAATATTTTATGTATAAAAATCGGTTAAACATTCTTTTTCTAAACATTCTTTTTTTTATTTGCTATAGTACCAATGCTAATGCCCAAAGCGACGAAGTAGAATACGAAGAAGCGCCAAGCAGCATCAGCGAAGACAATGACGATAGACTAAGACGCCAACAAGAAGAAGAAGATAGGAACCGTAGTCATTATTATTCTGCACCAAGTACAGGTAGTGCAGCGAATGATGATGGTGCCAATCCTCCCGACCCCGAAGGTGACCCCGGCGCACCAATCGATGGTGGCTTAAGTGTACTCTTGGCAGCCGGCGCAGCGTACGGAGTGAAAAGGTTGCGGAAGAAAAAGGATGATGTCCCACAGTCCACTGATGATAATCAATAAGCAATGTCATCCCAACGCAGGAGGGATGACTTCAAAGCGTTTTGAATCATTGCGTCGCATTTGGCTTTATGGTTCAAAACTGGATAGTCTATAGTGAATAGTCAGTCTTGAATTTACCAAATACTTGCAGCTATTCAATACAAATACCTTCTACCAAAACTTTCATTATTCTACCGGTAACGTTTGCGTAAAATTACTTTATTGGTCGTTCAATAATTGGTAATCTTGTTATTGTTCCAAACTGTTTTTTATTCAGTATTTACGGGCATTTCAGGCTGCAAAAGCCTGAGTGCCAGTATCTCGTAAAAAGATAATTATCAGTTAGTGAAGAATAAAAAAACGATTTCGCATTACCAATGCACTTGCAACATGAAAAAGATAACTCCATCGGCTAGAATTCATTTGTTTACGTCGTCTTGTTTGCGTTCAAATGCATCCTTAAAGCAGCCCTTTCAATACCTGCTTTTTTTTAGTTTATCTATTTTATTTGGTCTTCATACTAATGCACAACTAATAAAAGTGTATGATTTTGCAGCACCTACTACTTATAATGCTGTTTCAAAAGGCTATGAAAAACCCAATGTTGGTACCTATTTCAGAGCTACAGGTGGTGGTACAATAACTTTTGGCGGAACATCCTGCTTTGGCTATAATATTTCTGCACCTACAGGGAGTAGTTTATTCATTTTTCAAGCAACAGATAATGTTAATTCCATTGTTATCAAAGGAACTGGAACGGGTAGTAATAGAACGCTTACAAATATTGCAACTGCAACTACTATTACAGGAACCTATAATATAGTTGCAGCAACAAACACAGGAACAATAGGCAGCGGAACTTGTGGTACTATCACTTGTACACCTAATACAGTTATCCCAGCAGGAACATTTATGCGGTTTACTTTTTCCGGTAACATGAATATTACATCTTTGGATATTGATGTTGTACCCACCGGCACACCGCCAACAATTACAACCAATACTGTAACGCCTGCTCAAAACAATGCAGTTGTAAATGGTACTGTTACACCGGGTACCATGCCATTGTTGGCAAGCGGAATTATTTGGAGTACTAACAATACACCACTAGATACTAATTTAGTTACAAGAACTAGAAATGTGCCATCGGCTACTGCTGCTTTTAATAATATTGCTAGCGGTCTTACCCCGGGTCAAACTTATTACACAAGGGCTTACGTAATTGATTTGGCAAAGAATGTGTACTACGGGCAAACCCTTCAGTTTACTACGAATGCTGCAACAGCGCCAACATTAAATACCATAACACCTTACAATATTTTGCCATTCAAAGCTACGAGTGGTGGGACAGCAATTGATAGCGGTGGTTTAGCTATAACAGATAAAGGCATTTGTTGGGCTACAACGCCTAACCCAACAACCGCATCGGCTAAAATAAGTAACGGGGCTAATGGCAATAACTTTACCAATATATTGAGAGTACTGCAACCGGCAACTACTTATTATGTAAGGGCTTATGCTATTAATAATGTGGGTACTGGTTATGGTAATGAAATACAATTTACAACTGCGGCGCCGGCTCCAATATTGATTGCAAATCCATTAACATTAAGTTTTGGAAACATCGCATACAATTCAGCAGCATCTATTTTAAATTATAAACTCAGCGGCTATCATTTGAATCCTGCAACAGGTAGTATTTTAATTAATGCTCCGGCAGGTTATACAATGGCAACAAGTATCAATGGTACTTTTTCTAATCCATTAAACATATTTTATAATGGCGGCAGTTTTGTAAATACTACGATTTACGTGAAGATGTCAACGGCTACCTACGGTTCTATGGATGGTGCGATAACGCATAGTGGTGGAGGAACTGCTGCTGCAGCAACAGATACAGTAAATGTGAGTGGTGCTATCATTCCAGACCCGAACGTTAGTACAAATGTAGGCACTGATTTCTGGACAGGATTTGGATATCAAGAACGAATGGATAGAAATGCAGGCGATGCCAATGAAACAAAATTATCGTTATATATTTCTGTGCCGGTTGGTAGTCCTGCTGCAGTAGTAAATGTTGAATTACCTGGCATACCAGGTGCTGCTACTTTTCCTAGACAAAATATTACTGTTGCTCCAGGCACTGTGGTTGAAGTTACCGGTTTTCCTACAGGTGACCCTGGAGATGAAATGAACCCAAGCGGTTTACCTGATACTAGACTTTATTATACAGGTGTAAGCAAAAGAGGTATTCACATCTACAGTACAAATGGAGTTCCCGTTTCAGTTTGGATGCATACTTATGCACAAAATAATTCAGCCGCAGGCGCTATGCTTTTCCCAACTAATACTTGGAATAATGCGTACACTGTTCAAGCTTTTGGGGGGCAAACTAATTCTGTACAACCCATTGGAGGGTTTTCTAATAACTCCAATCCTAATTCTTTCTTTTTTGTAGTAGCAAATGAAGACAATACACCCTTCTGGTTCACACCAAGTCAGGACATTTTGGATTCTTCTGCGGCTACCATCTTTTCGGATGGCCATGCTGCAGGTAATGTTAAGTATGCAAAGAATGTAGAGCATGGTCCAATCTATCTTAATAAAGGTCAAGTTTTTAACGCAATGGGTTTTATTCAAGGATCTGGAAATGCTGCAAATGGTTTGGATTTGACCGGTAGTAAAGTGAGAACCGATTGTGATAAAAAAATAGCTGTTTTTGGCGGTAATGGCAGATGTTTGGTTAATGCAAATACCTGTTCTGCCACTTCTGGTTCAGATCACATGATTCAGCAAATGTTTCCAAGTGTGGCATGGGGTACAAAATATATCACCGTTCCTACCAAAACAATGGAGTTTAATGTTTTCCGAATTCATGTTAGTGATCCTACTACGCAAGTATGGGTTAATAATCCGGCTCGTACAACACCGCTTACCGGTTTAATCAATAACCAGTATTATCAAATTGAAGGCCCTCGGCCTAATTTAATAGAAAGCGATAAACCCATTAATGTTACACAATTTATTGTTGCTGGTCAGTGTAATACTTCAAAAGGTTTTGCTGGTGATGGCGACCCAGAGATGATTATTTTAAGTCCGGTGCAACAAGCTATTAATAATGTAACTGTATATTCTGCTGGCATAAAAAAATCTAGCCCAACCGCAAATGGTCACTACATCAATGTCATCATTCGTAAAGGTGGCATCGCTAGTTTCAGATTAAATGGCTTAAATAGTTGCGATACCGGCCGTAGTCAAGTTGGTGCTAATGCAACTACATGTTACGATCCCGGCGGAACGATTTCTATTCAAAATGCTTTTCAGAAACATCCTAGTGATACGAATTACTATTATGCTAAGTTTAGAGTAGCGCCAAATGCTGCACATCGTTTGTATTCTGATTCAGTATTTGTAGCTATTGCATATGGTATGGGAAGTGGCGAAAGTTATGGTTACAACGCCGGTACAAATATCAAAGATTTAACTAAGCCATTGTTTATTGATAATCCTTATCTAACAAATAATACGGCAAATAATTCTTGTACTAATAATCCAATTACACTTAAAGCAGTATTGCCTTATGCACCTGCAACGGTTACTAGTATTAAATGGAATATGAGTTTAGTACCCGGAATATCGCCTCAGGCAGATGTAACCATCAATAACCCAACATCAGATAGTACTTTTATTACAGATGGAGTTACGTATTATGTATATAAAAATCCTACTACATATACTTTTAGTTCGGCTGGTAGTTATAATATCACGGGTATAGTGGCAGGTACTTTTGCTTCTCAGTGTGGTAGTCAAACACCTTTTAGCTTTAATATTAATATTTCAGATCCGGGTTATGCTGATTTCAATATTCAATATGATCCTTGTGTTAGCGATACTGTTAAACTATTTGACCAATCAGGTGGCAATGGATTTAATATTGTAAAATGGCGTTGGGACTTTGGAGATAACACCACCGATACCATCAATCAAAATCCAACTAAAGTATATGCCAGTAACGGTGTTTATAATATCAAATTAAGAGCCATCAATAGTATTGGCTGTTATGCAGATACTACAAAAGTATTAGATATGACAGCGGTGTTAACGGCTAAGTATGGCGTAAGAGATACCATTTGTGCCGGTGCTATTGCAACCTTTACAGATTCATCTTCTAATGCAGGCTTAGGAGGTAGCATCGTTAAATGGACATGGAATTTTGGTGATGCAACACCTGTAGTAGTTGCCAATACTTCGGTTTTTCAAAATCATACTTTTGCCAATGCAGGTGTTTATATGGTTACATTAGTAGTAGAAACTTCTGGCGGATGTACAGCTACTTTTTCAAAACAAGTTACAGTAAGACCAAACCCTACAGCTAACTTCACACCGCCGGCTGGTGTTTGTTTGCCCGGTAGTACAAGCTTTATTAATACAACTACTATCAGTGATACAACTATTAATACCATTACTTATGTTTGGAATTTTGGCGACGGTAGCCCAACGGTTACAACCTTTAGTCCCACACATATATTCCCAAATACAACACCACCAACAGGCGGGTATAATGTCTTGTTAACAGCTACTTCTAAATATGGATGTGTAGGAACAAAAACTACTCCACTAACAGAAGTATTTACGAAACCGGTTGCTACATTCACCGCTCCTCCAAAATTATGTTTGGGAGATACTGCTCGTTTTATTGATAATAGCAGTGGAACAGGACAAACAATTACCAAGTGGTTTTGGAAATTTGGTGATAATACAACTGATACGGTTCAAAATCCCAATCATGTGTATACTGCTATTGGTACATACCAAGTTACATTGGCTGTTCAGTCAAACAAAGGTTGTGTAAGTGATACCTCTGCAGCTTGGAGTATTAAGGTTAATCCTTTGCCTGTTGCAGGATTTATATTGCCTAGCTCTTGTCTATCAAGTGGCAGTATTACTTTTATAGATACCAGTTTTATTACACCCAATGATGGTACCCAACTGCCATTTACATTCCAATGGAATTTTGGCAATCCTTCATCCGGCGGAGCCAATGTATCTACTGCTCAAAATGGTCAGCATAGTTATACGGCTGCGGGGTCTTATCCTGTATCGCTTATCGTAACATCAGCACAAGGTTGTGTGGATACCACTATTCAACCATTTGTTATTACTGGAACAAGACCGGTTGCTAATTTCTCGGTATTGGGTAGTGTATTATGTGCAAACGATAGTGTAAAAATTTCAAATACAAGTACCATTGCTATTGGTGCTATTTCAAAGGTTGAAATTATTTGGGATGATATCGCTAATCCTAGTGTGGTGGTAACTGATAACAGTCCGATGATTGGCAGAGTATATAGTCATAAATATCCGACATTTCAAACGCCACTTACAAAATCGTATATTGTTCGTTTCCGTTCATTCTCTGGTAGTACATGTGTACATGATACAGTGAAGACGATTATTGTGAATGCATCTCCGCTAACCACCTTTGGAATAGACCCGGGAATTTGCATAAATGCACCAATTAGAAATTTAACTGCTGGTAGTGAAACGAGTGGTATGGCGGGCAATTTCGTCTATTCAGGCATTGGTATTACTCCTCCGGCCGCTTTTAATCCTATAACCGCAGGTGCAGGAACGCATCCTATCAAATATGTATATATAAATACAGCTGGTTGCCGAGATTCTAGCAATGGTAATATTACCGTATGGCCTGCAGCTCAAGCCAAGTTTGGTATCAGCTCACCATCATGTGTTGGCAATACTGTGGTGTTTACGGATAGTTCTACTGCAGGTGCAGGAACAATTACAGAATGGAGATGGACGATGGGTGATGGTTCTCCTATTATTATCCGAAATAACAATACACCTTTTACTTATACCTATCCAACAGCCGGAAATTATACGGTTACCTTACAAATTGTAACATCAAATGGCTGTAATAATGTTGCAGGAACAGGCTCAAAAACAATTACTATCCATCCTAAGCCTGTTGTTGATTTCAACATGCCGCTTTCTATTTGTTTGCCAAACGGTAGTGGTTTGTTCAGCGATGCATCTACCATTAGTGATGGTACAGCTGCTAGTTTCAATTATGTGTGGACTTTTGGTGATGGCGGTACATCAGCTGTTAAAAATCCTACACATACTTATACTGCTGCAGGTTCATATACTGTTAAACTAAAGGTAATTAGTGGTGCAGGTTGTGTTGATTCAACCAGTAAAATATTCAGTAATATTTTTCCTCAACCTAAAGCAGCATTTACAGTTAATCCTATTACAAAACAGATTTGTTTAGGAGATAATATGAATTTTGTAGATGCTAGTAACGGAATGGGCTGGCCTGTAAACGAATGGCATTGGAGATTTGGTGATACTGGGTCTAGCTTACAACAAAATCCTGCATATACTTATGCCAATAGTGGCAATTACACTGTTAGCTTGTATGTATTTAATACGAAAGGATGTATAAGTGATACAGCAACTACTCCGGTAATTGTAGATGATTATCCAATTGTTGATGGCGGTAACGAAGTGTATGTTTTACAGGGTAATTCAATTACTTTAATGCCCAATATTACAGGGGCTAGTAATAATGCTTCTTATTTGTGGACACCGTCCTTATACCTCAATAGTACAACTGTTCGTAATCCAACTGCCAATCCAATCGATGATATTGATTACCTCTTACAAGTAACAAACGGTGCTGGTTGTAGTGGCACAGATACTATTAAAGTAAGACTATTTAAACAGCCTGTTATTCCAAATGCATTTAGTCCTAATGGAGATGGTATTAATGACAGGTGGAATATTGCATATCTCAATACCTATAGTCAGGCAAGGGTAGATGTATATAATCGAAGCGGACAGCCTGTATTTACTTCACAAGGGGGCTATAGTACTCCGTGGGATGGCACTTATAAGGGGTCGCCATTGCCGGTAGGCACTTACTATTATATCATTCATTTAGGTGTCATTAGTACACCAATTGCAGGCAGTGTAACAATACTCAAATAATAATCACCAGTTATATTATACAAAGAGCTGACTAAACCGTCGGCTCTTTTGTTGTTTAGTCAAAACATCATTCTCAAATTCAGGAGCATTTTAAGTGCTTGATTCTAAATTATTTTACTATTTAAAGTACATTATTAGTAAACTATATGAAGATTTGTAATGGTTTTCAACCACCTTATTTTAACTAATATGTTTAATAAACGAGTTTGAACAATTAGTATAGAAGATTGAATTATTATGAAAGTGAGGCGGTTAATAATTCCAAAAAATACATTTTAAATAAGGATGGAGGTATTGATAGCATTTTTATTTTCTGAAAGCGATAGCCATACATACACAATTATTAGGATGTACTAATATTGAAAATGTATTTGAAGTTATGTGTAAAAATGCTAGTCATTAAAATAAAAAAACCACCTCGAATATGCAGAAGTGGTTTGTTAATTACTGAACAGTTCTAACCTATTTTTTTATTATGGTAGTAGTAATCTTATCTGTTGCTGTTCTCAAAACAACTGTATAAAAGCC
>CALRUG020000068.1:0-16460 GCA_943371295.1 Synechococcus sp. UW140
GCAGTTAGGATAGCAATATCAGTTAACATTTCTTTTCTGCGATCTCCAAAACCTGGTGCTTTAACAGCAGCCACTTTAATGGTACCACGTAGTTTATTCACAACCAAAGTAGCTAATGCTTCACCTTCTAAATCTTCAGCAATAATTACCAAAGGACGTCCGGTTTGAGCTACTTTCTCTAGAATATGTAAAATATCTTTCATAGCGCTGATCTTCTTGTCGTAGATCAAGATGTATGGATTTTGCATTTCTGCTTCCATTTTTTCGCTATTGGTTACAAAGTATGGAGAGATATAACCACGATCGAATTGCATACCTTCTACTACATCAACAGTAGTATCAGTTCCTTTTGCTTCTTCAACAGTAATAACGCCTTCTTTACCTACTTTAGCCATTGCAGTAGCAATTAATTTACCAATCTCACTATCACTGTTAGCAGAAATAGTAGCTACTTGCTCAATTTTTTTAGAATCATTTCCAACAGCTTGAGATTGTGCTCTTAAGCTATCCACCACTTTTGCAACAGCTTTATCAATTCCACGCTTTAAATCCATCGGATTTGCACCAGCAGCAACGTTTTTCAAACCTTCGCTGATGATCGCTTGCGCAAGTACAGTTGCAGTAGTAGTTCCATCACCCGCAATATCTGCAGTTTTAGAAGCTACTTCTTTAACCATTTGCGCACCCATGTTTTCAATTGCATCTTCTAATTCAATTTCTTTTGCAACAGAAACACCATCCTTCGTTACAGAAGGTGCACCAAATTTTTTCTCTATAACCACATTACGACCCTTTGGTCCTAATGTAACTTTAACCGCGTTGGCAAGGGTGTCAACGCCTTTCTTCATTTTATTTCTAGCTTCAATATCAAAGAAAATTTGCTTAGCCATATTTGTAGTTTTACAATTTTAGAAATGATAATAATTAAAGAATCGCCAAAAGATCACTTTCTCTCATGATCAACAAGTCTTGACCTTCAATTTGAACTTCAGTACCAGCATACTTGCCATACAATACAGTGTCACCTACTTTTACGGTCATTGGCTCATCTGTTTTACCTTTTCCAGCAGCAACGATTACACCACGTTGTGGCTTTTCTTTTGCAGTATCAGGGATAATGATTCCACCGGCTGTTTTTTCTTCAGCAGCAGCAGGCTTTACAAGAACTCTGTCGTGCAGAGGAGTAACGTTGATTTTCTTAGCCATACGTTATTGATTTTGGTTAGTTGTTTAAAATTTACTGAGATTAAGCGATAATTATGCCAGAGCGTCATTTCAGCCAATTTTTCAGTTGACGGGTTCATAGGGGGAGCTAAAACGCTGTTGTTGACAGAATTATCTAGTAAAGAAAGAGTTGACTTATATCAAGAGTGCCAAAATTTCACCAGAAACAACAATTATCAAACTAAAATAAACGATAAATCCCTACCTTCGCGCTGCTCAAAAAAAGTTCTTGTTTAATGATTAGCAGAAGAAATATCCGCGTAAAAGTGATGCAGTTGCTCTATATGATTGAAGCCGCGGATTCTACGAATACGTTTCAGCATCCCGTTCAAACACTCGAGAAACAAATGGATAAAAGCAGGGAACTTTTTGTTTACCTGATTTATTTTATAGCCGAAGTTGCCCGTTACGCAGAAACCAGCGCACAAAAAAGAGCATCCAAAAACCTTCCCAGTACTGCAGATTTGAATGTGAATATCAAAATAGCAGGCAACGATTTTATCTGGAATCTTCTAGAAAACAAAGGCTATCAACAGTGTCTAGAAAAAGACCATCCTGAAAAATTATTGGATAAAGAACTGGTAAGTAAAGTGTATAAGGCATTAACAGAAAGTGATGCTTATCAAGTTTATATCACAGAAGACAGTAGAGACAAGGGAAAAGAAAGAGATATTATAAGATTGATATTCAGTGAGTTAATGTTACCTAATGAAAATTTCATTTCACATATTGAGGAGCATTTTAATAATTGGGATGACGACGCTGAAATGATGGAGCAATTGGTATTAACCTATGTACAAAAGCCTAAATCAGTTCAATTTAACGAGATCATGAGCCCCGATAAATGGGAATTTGCGAAGACCTTATTAAAAACTGCCATTGATAAAAAGGAATATTGTGCGGAATTAATCAAGCCAAAGTTGAAAAACTGGGATGCGGAGAGAATTGCACAATTAGATATGGTATTGATGCGAATGGGTTTGTGTGAACTATTGTATTTTGACACCATACCTACTAAAGTGACCATTAACGAATATATTGACTTAGCAAAAGAATACAGCACAGCACAGAGTGGACAGTTTGTAAATGGCATTTTAGATAATATTCACAAAGAATTGGTATCAGAAGGTAAGATTCAGAAAGTAAGTTTCAAGTAATTCCTTTTAATTTGCAAATCATTTAAACAGAGAATATATGTTATTGAACGCGTTGACTATTTTAGCTGCCGACCCTAAGCAGGGTGGTACTGTACAATTGATTATGATGGGAGCCATTATATTGGTTTTCTGGTTATTCATGATTAGACCTCAAGCAAAAAAAGCAAAAGAACAAAAGAAGTTCATAGATAATTTATCAAAAGGGGATAAAATTGTAACCATTGCTGGGATACACGGTGTGGTAAATAAAATTAATGAAGACGGAACCCTACAATTAGAAGTAACACCTGGTAGTTATTTGAAAATTGAAAAGTCTGCATTAAGTATGGAGTGGACTGCAGCAATTAACAAGCCTGCTGTTGAAGAGAAAAAATAAATTGACTACGCTGCATTAGAGTAGCGACCATTTATACCTTAATTTTATATCCTGCAAGACTCAAACTTGCAGGATTTTTTTATGCTTAATATAGGACTCACCGGGGGAATTGGAAGTGGCAAATCAGTTGTGGCTCAAATTTTTAGAACCCTGGGAACACCTGTATTGGATGCTGATGCATTGGCTAAAAAAATCATGCTAGAAGACGTTTCTGTAAAAGAAGCCCTCATCAAAATTTTTGGCCCTGAATCCTATAACCAACAAGGATTAAATAGGCCATATATAGCCAACATTGTATTTAAAGATCCATTCCAATTACAGGTATTAAATTCAATTGTACATCCTGCCACTATAGAAGCAGGAAAAAAATGGGCTGCCCAACAGAACGCCCCTTATATCATTAAAGAAGCAGCTTTGTTTTTTGAGTCAGGTTCGGCTGAAGGAATGGATATCATCATTGGGGTTTACGCACCAGACGCATTGCGTATTCATCGAGTGATGCAAAGAGACCAAATCAGTAGGGAAGAGGTTCTAGATAGAATGAAACACCAAATTAGTCAGACCATTAAAATGAAACTTTGTGATAAAGTCATCTTTAACGACGAGCAATCATTGTTAATACCACAAGTATTACAACTGCATAGTGAATGGGCTATTTAGTAATCAAATAACACCATCTTTTTAATTTTCCTTCAAAATCAAATGGAGTTGTGGCTTTGGTTATATCTTTAATTTGATTGGAATGAATGGCATCGGCATCTAATTGGAAACGCACAAAATTGGTACTGAAATACAATTGACCTCCGGGACTCAGTGTTACTAATACATCATTGATCAGTTCCGCATGGTCTCTTTGAATATCTAGAATATCTTTCATTCGTTTGCTATTGCTAAACGTTGGAGGATCCATAATGACCAAGTCAAAACTATTCGGATGTAAAGTCTTCAAATACTGTTTTACATCTGCATGAATAAATTGATACGCTTTTTTATCTTTAAACAAATTGATAGTTAAATTATCTTCGGCCCAAGCCAAATAGGTTTTAGATAAATCTACTGAAGTAACACTGGAAGCTCCACCAGCAGCTGCATACACAGAAAAAGACCCTGTATAACAGAATAGATTCAATACCCTTTTATTGGCACAAGTATTTCTAACCATTTTACGGGTAATTCGATGGTCTAGGAACAAACCCGTATCTAAATAATCAGTTAAATTAACCAAAAATTTTAATCCATCTTCCAATACAGTACTGTATTCTTTTTCGGTACTTATTTTTTCATACTGCTCATCTTTATGACTCATCCTTTTGCGTAATTTAAAATTCATGCGCTCTATTGGAATACCAACAATTTCAGCAATAATTCCTTTGCATTCTTCCATCCAAGCATCATGAACTTCATCTTCCATTCCATGCCTTCTCAAATACTCAGCAATATATAATTGATCTTCATATAACTCTATGCTGAAGGGGAATTCTGGTAAATCATGGTCGTATATTCGGTAACATAGAATATTTTGTCTGCGAGCCAACTTACTTTTGTGTTTGAACACTTTGGTTAGCCTGTTTCTAAACATTTCTGCTTTTACCGGATCAATCATATGCCTTATTTGGATACCGAAGGTACAAGCCATTTATCCATAATGTAAATTTTGAACGCTCATTTCAATTATATTTATCCTCTAAAGCTTGCACATGAAAAAACTTTTCCTGATGGCTTGTTTCTTGCCCTTTATTGGACAAATAAAAGCACAACAGTATCCCACTTTACAAGAACAACAAAACCGACTTACACAATTAGCTAAGAACAATCCCAAATGGGTATCCGTTCAATCTTTGGCCAAAACCATAGGTGGGAAAGATATTTGGGTAGTAACACTGGGTAGTGGCAAAACAGAAACCAAACCAGCTATTGCAGTGGTGGGTGGAGTAGAGGGCACTCATTTACTAGGTTCCGAATTAGTCATTCAATTTGCAGAGAAGTTATTGAAACAAATTGATAAAGACAGTGTACAAAAACTCTTAAACGAGAACACCTATTATTTGTTTCCCAATATGAGTCCTGATGCCATGGAAACTTATTTTAGTAAACTTCCATTTGAACGTTTAGGCAATGCCAATAGTACCGATGATGATAGAGACGGAAAAACCAATGAAGACCCATTTGATGATTTAGATGGCAATGGTAAAATTACTATGATGCGTGTTGAAAGCCCAGTGGGAAATTATAAACTACATCCAGACGATCCACGTGTTTTAATTAAGACAGATATTACAAAAGGAGAAAAAGGGAAATACATTCTTTTAACTGAAGGGATTGACAATGATAAAGATGGAACATACAATGAAGATGGCGTTGGGGGAATTCATTTCAATAAAAATCTCACTTATAGGCATAAAACATTTGCAGCGGGTGCAGGTGAGTTCCCTGCAAGTGAAATAGAAACTAGGGCTATTCTAGATTTCCTATATGACGCATTCAATATTTATGCAGTAGTTAGCTTCAGTAGCTTAAACAATTTGAGTGCAAATGATGACAAGGTAACAACTGTTGTTAGTGATTTGTACAACAAAATAATGGGTGTAAAAGATGCTCCAAAGCCAAGTGCAGATGGAGGAGATTTTATGAGTTGGGCATACCAACATTATGGCCGATTTAGTTTTAGTACCCAAGGATGGTGGGCTCCCAAAGCCAAACCTGATACAGCAAAGAAAGAAAAAGCATTTACTGTTGAGGATGCTACTGCTAACTACTTAAGATGGAGTTCGCAGCAAGGGATAAATCACTTTAATGAGTGGAAAACCATTCAACACCCCGACTTTCCCGGACAAGTAGTGCAAGTAGGAGGCGTTGATCCCTATGTAATGAATAATCCTCCTTACAAATTGGTTAATGAAATTGCCCAAAAGCACACTGAATTTTTAACCAAATTGACCTATTTAAAACCACAAGTGGTGATACAAAAAGTGGAAACGCAAAAACTGAGTAATGGCTTAACAAAAATCACCATTGATGTTGCCAATACGGGCATGCTTCCCACACATAGCAAATTTGCAGACAGAAATTATTTTGTAAAAAGATTAAAAGTAGCATTACAATTAACCGACAAACAACAATTAATTGGCGGGAAAAAATTGGAGCTAATCAATAATATGGAACCCAACACCATGCAACAATTTAGTTGGATTGTAAAAGGAACTGGAAGTATTACTGTTGAAACGGGATCCCCTGCAATTGGCTTAACTACTAAAGCCATTTCGTTACAATAAAAAATAAACCATGAAAAAAATATATTCATTTTCAATAGCACTTATACTGACAGCATGCGTGTTTGCACAAGATGCCAATCAAGTTTTTAAAGCAGCTGGAACCCCTGTTAATCCTAAGGTTCAAGCGAGTTGGAACCGTTATTATGACCATGCAGGAATTACTGCTCTTTGCAAAAAAATTGCAGCTGCTTATCCCGACTTAGCCAAATTAACTTCATTGGGAAAGTCTTATGCCGGAAGAGATTTGTGGTGCTTAACCATCACCGATTTTAAGAAGGGTAATGAATTGCAGAAGCCAGGAATGTATATTGATGGCAATATTCATTCCAATGAAATTCAAGGTGCAGAGTTTGCTTTGTATACCGCTTGGTATTTAACAGAAAGTTTTGGGGACACTAAATTTATACAAGAGTTATTAGAAGACAAGGTTTTCTATATTGTACCAAGCATTAACCCAGATGGTCGAGATAGTTATATGCACCAGCCTAATACATCTAGTTCTCCTAGATCGGGTGTTAAACCTGTAGACAATGATGGGGATGGATTAGTGAACGAAGATTGGTATGATGATTTAGATGGAGACGGACATATCACCATGATGCGTAGAAAAAATGTAAATGGTCGTTACAAATTAGATCCGCGTGACCCTAGAAATATGGTGATGGTAAGTGCAGATGAACAAGGGGATTACGAGCTCCTAGGTATGGAAGGGATTGACAATGATGGAGACGGAAGAGTAAATGAAGATGGCTATGCTTTTGAATACGATCCCAACAGAGACTGGGGTTGGGGATGGCAGCCAAACTATATTCAGAACGGGGCTTATAAGTATCCATTCTCTATTCCAGAGAACAGGGCTGTAATGGAATTTGTGATGAAACATCCCAATATTGCTGCTGCGCAGTCTTATCACAATGCAGGAGGAATGATTTTAAGGGGCCCAGGTGCTGCTGCAGATGTTACTACTTATAATTCACAAGATGTGGCTATTTATGACGCTATAGCAAAAAAAGGAGAAGAGTTAATGCCTGGTTATAAATATCTGGTTGTATACAAAGATTTGTATTCAGCTTATGGAGGTGAGTTGGATTGGTTTTATGCAGGTAGGGGCATTTATACTTATTCCAATGAGTTATGGACTCCATACTTGATGTTCATGAAAGAGAGTACCAGAAGCCCTTTTGATAATAGCTCTTATAATTTTGATAAATACTTATTGTTTAAAGATGGATTTGTGGATTGGAAAGAATACGATCATCCTCAGTATGGTAAAGTTGAAATTGGTGGATTTAAAAAGAATTTTGGAAGAGCCCATCCTGGATTTTTATTAGAGTCTGATGCACACAGAAATATGGCTTTCAGCATTTATCATAGTTACCATACACCTAAATTATCTGTATCTGAAATTAAAGAAAAGGATTTAGGTGGTGGACTAACAGAGGTTACCGCAGTTATTGCCAATGAAAGATTAATGCCTACACATAGTAGTCAAGATGTAAAAAATAAAATAGAAAGACCAGACTATATTACTTTGAATACAACAGCTAAAGTAGTAGCAGGAATGATTATGACCGACAAAGATTTAAACCTTTCAAAAATTCAAGACAATAATCCTAGTTCAATTGAAGTAGACAATATCCCCGGGCTAGGAACTGTTACAGTTAAATGGATAGTGGAAGGAAAAGCAAAATACACTATAAATGTAGATAGTAAGAAAGGGGGAATCGCTACTGCAACAAAATAAACAATCAGTAGAAATAAATTTCTATTTTAAATCAAAAAAGGCTGGTACATGAATCGTACCAGCCTTTTTAATTGTATAAAACTAATTATGAAAGTTTACTTAGCGCAGTGGCAATTCTGGCCCAAGCTTTTTCAATATTGGGCATGCTATTTGCAAAAGAAAACCTCACGCAGTTGGGTTCTCCAAAAGCATCTCCCATCACCGAACTAACATGAGCCGTATTTAATAAATACATACTGAAATCTGAAGCATTATGAATGGTCTCAGTGCCATTCGATTTCCCATAGTAATAACTTACATCTGGAAACACATAGAAAGCCCCTTCAGGTGCAAAGCACTTGAAACCAGGTATCGCATTCACCAATTCCAATGTTTTAGTTCTTCTTCTGGTGAATTCCTCGGTCATTTCAATAGAGGGTTTTAAATCTCCGGTAAGTGCTGCCACCGCTGCTTTCTGTGCTATAGAGCAAGTACCACTGGTAAACTGTCCTTGCAATTTTTCACAAGCTTTAGAAATGGCTGAGTTTGCAGCTATATAACCTAAACGCCATCCAGTCATTGCAAAGCCCTTGCTTAAACCATTGATGATTACTACTTGATCTTTGATACTTTCAAATTGAGCAATACTCTCGTGTTTGCCCATGAAATTGATGTATTCATAAATTTCATCTGAAAGAATAATAATCTCAGGATGCTTTTCAAATACTTTTACCAATGCAGCCAATTCTTCTTTACTATACACAGCCCCTGAAGGATTACATGGCGAAGAAAACATAAAGACCTTAGTCTTTGGAGTAATTGCTGCTTCTAATTCAGCTGGTGTTGTTTTAAATTTATTTTCTACGGTCGTTCTAATTTCAACCACTTTGCCCCTTGCAATCTTGACTAGTTCAGAATAAGTAACCCAATATGGAGTGGGTATAATCACTTCGTCACCTTCGTCAACCAGTGCCAAAATAGAATTGGCTAAACTTTGCTTTGCACCTGTAGATACTACAATATGTTCTGGTTTATAATCTAAGTTATTGTCTCTTTTTAATTTAGTACAAACTGCTTCTCTTAGATCTAAAAATCCTGGAACAGGAGTATAATGACTCCAGTTATCATTGATTGCTTTAATAGCTGCATCTTTAATATGCTGAGGCGTATCAAAATCGGGTTCACCCAAACTAAGATCAATCACATCAATTCCTTGGGCACGTAATTCACGCCCCATTTTAGCCATTTTAAGTGTTTCAGGCTCACTAAATCTGTTAAGTAGAGAAGACAATTCCATTCAAAAAAATTTAAGCCAACAATTTACTTAATTATAGGCAATTTGCCCTTACGCTGTAATTCTTGTTGATAAATAGCAATCCCTAAGTCGCGCATGAACGGAAATCCCAATGCATCGTATTCGTATTGATCATCATTGTAAATACCATCCGTATTGCAAGAAATCACTGCACTAAGCATGAATTCGATATTGTTTGCAGGATCTGTTATATAGGCAATATCTAATAGAAATCCATATGCATCACCTACCTTATTATAAATTTTTATATTCGGATATAAAGTCTTTCTTTCAGAACCCTGCAATAAAAATTTACAATAGGTATCATAATAATAACTTGAATCATAAGAAGGGGATTCCGATTCTCTTGGATAGATACTCATGTACTTTTTTACAAAAGCATAATCGTCTTCTGTTAAATTAAATCGCTTTTTACGAGGAAATTGCTCAGGGAAAATAACAGATTGTAAAATATGGTGTAAGTCTTGTAAATAGATTCTGTTTTTATTTAAAAAAGAAAATGGCTCATTAATTATTTTTCCACTTTTCATATAACCCTTACCCAGCAGCACATTGGTAGGCTCAAAAACTGCATTACTCTTTAAGGCTGGCTGCTCATAAATTAAGTTTCCAGTAGTATCATAAAACTTGACTGGGTTTGTGAGGGCTTGTTGTTCTACTGTTCGATTTACTTGTAGTCGATGTCTTATTATCGCATCTGGATAGCCTTTCTCTTTTAGTTTACGTTGAATGTACTCTTGACCTAAAAATTCATACAAACGATTGAATGCGTCATTATCACTCACCAAAAATATTTGCTTAATATAATTTTCAATGGTAGGCGCTCCATCATTTGCATTGGGTTGATTGTATACATGGTCTTGTGAAACTGCAGCACTATCGGTAATCATGATGCTATTTCGAGTGAGTCCTTTAATACCCAGTTCATTAATTTTTTCTAAAGCCAATAATGCAATGGGCATTTTAACGGTACTTGCAGGATAGAAATATTCCTGATTATTCAAACGATAACTAAACTCTTTAAAGGATGGCTTATTTCTTTTGTTCCGGTTAATTTGGGTATAAATAATTTGCACGCGGAAGCTATCAGGATTGCTGGTAATCCGACTAAACCATTGGGGATTGTTGTTAAATGCTTGGTGAAGAGGCGATCGGGTATCGAAAACTTGCCCATTGATCATGATGGTAAAAGTACATAAGAGGGTTACCAAAAAGAGATGCTTCATTTATCAAACTTAATGAAAATTGATAATTAACTTTACCAAATGCCACATGAAGCAATTTCCGTATTTGATATGTTTAAAATAGGGGTAGGGCCCTCTAGTTCACATACACTTGGACCATGGCGTGCCGCCTTAAGATGTTTGGAAAATTTATGCAGCCAATATCCTTTATCCTCTGTAAAAGCAGTTACTGTTTTGTTATATGGTTCATTAGCTAAAACGGGAAAGGGACACGGCACTGATATAGCCGTATTAATGGGCTTGATGAAAGAAGACCCTGTTACCATTGATGTAAATAGTATTACTCCTAAAATAGAAGATATAAAAACAACCCATCAACTTTTATTAGGTGGAGAACATGCAATCCCCTTTGAATTTAAAGAAGACTTGGTCTTCTTAACCAATGAATCGTTGCCTTTCCACCCAAATGGTTTGAGTTTTTTAATTACGCTCAACAATGGGGAGCAATTTAGCGAAACCTATTTTTCTATAGGGGGAGGGTTCGTGGTGAAAGAAGGTGAATCTTCTGCAGGAAATAGAGACAATGTTGAGCTTCCTTTCCCAACCAATAATGCAGCAGATATTTTGCATTGGTGCAGAAAAACCGGAATGGCTATTCATGAAATGGTTCTGGAAAACGAAACCAGTTGGCGTTCTGAAGCAGACACTAAAAAAGGCGTTCTAGCCATTTGGCATGCTATGCGAGATTGTACCTATAGAGGGTGTCATTCAAAAGGAGAATTACCAGGTGGTTTACAAGTTAGAAGAAGGGCATTTGAATTGAATAAAAAACTCATCAACAAACAATCGTATAATAATTACGAAGAATGGTTAGCAGCCATCCGTAATGGAGGACATTCCTTCAATTATATTTTGGACTGGGTTAGTTGTTTTGCTCTCGCAGTAAATGAAGAAAATGCATCATTTGGAAGAGTAGTAACAGCTCCAACCAATGGAGCAGCAGGAGTAATCCCTGCTGTATTGCAGTATTATATTGCTTTCTGTGAAGGCGGCACAGAAGAAAAAATCATTCAATTTTTACTAACCGCTTCCGAAATTGGATCCATCTTTAAAAAAGGAGCTACCATTTCTGCGGCGATGGGTGGATGTCAAGCAGAAATTGGGGTGTCATCCGCAATGGCTGCAGGGGCCCTTACTGAATGCATGGGTGGCACACAACAACAAGCATTAATGGCTGCGGAAATTGCCATGGAACACCACTTAGGATTAACTTGCGACCCAATTGGTGGCTTAGTTCAAATTCCCTGTATTGAAAGAAATACCATGGGTGCCATCAAAGCCATTACTGCTTCGCAACTGGCATTACAAAGTACACCTGATTTTGCATTGGTTAGTTTGGATAAAGTCATAGCAACTATGTGGACTACAGCACTAGACATGAACAGCAAATACAAAGAAACAGCTGATGGGGGCTTAGCGGTGCAAGTTCCATTGGGTTTAAGTGAGTGCTAATATTTTAAAAAATTACGCTTGATTTTGTAATAAATAAAGGGAGTGGACTACCAATTATATAGAACAACAAAATCTACATAAAATGGTAAAGAACCATACCCACAAAGCCCAACAATTTATTAAAGTTGGTTATGTTTTGTTTATTGTACTAGCTATCTATCATTTACTAGTCAATAAAAATCCAATTGATTGTGCTATGAACTTAGGAATAGCATTAGTTTTTGACCCTTTTGATCAAAATGTAAGTTGGAACAATCGACCCAAATGGCAGAGAGCTTGGTTAATTGTACATGTATTGATTGCCCTTTCAGTGCTTATATTTGGGTTACTTAACAAATAAAATGAAAGCAATCTCCATCCGACCTTTTATCGGTTCAAAAGATTTCAACTTAAGTCGCTCATTTTATAAAGACTTAGGTTTTGAAGAGCATATTATAAGCCCACAATTAAGTGCCTTTCATTTTTCGAACATCATCTTTTACCTGCAAAATGCATATGTAAAAGACTGGGTAGATAATACCATGGTATTTGTTGAAGTCGACAATGTAGATGATTCCTGGGATGAGCTACTAAGTTTAAACTTAACAGATAAATATCCAATGGTTCGTTTAGTGCCCCCAAAAGATTTAGAATGGGGAAAAGAGTGTTTTGTTCACGATCCTTCGGGCATACTTTGGCATTTTGGCACTTTTAAAAAATAATTAGTACAGCATCCAACTATTTTGAAAGCATTATCATAAATTGTCATTTATGAAGAAGTTTATTTTATTTTTTACTTGTATTTTAATTGCTCAATTGGCGTCATCGCAGAATCAATGGTTTAAACTTTATGAGGATTCTGCCAGTTTAGTTAACGATGGAAAAACAATAACAGCAGCGTTTACAAAAGATATTCAACAAATAAAACCAAGCATTTCTTTTTCAGTTAATACCATACTCAACACTACGCCATATTTGATTTTTTATTGGGGTGAAAATGGAGTAAGAACTGCTAACTTACCTAAATGGGATCAAGTGATTGAACCGCAAAAACAATTTTTTTACCAAGTAGCAGGTAGTGAAGCTGCTGGGAAAGATATGTTTAGGCTATTCTTTAATGGCTTTTATTTACCCCATGAATTAGGACATGCTTTAGAACATATCAATAAAGGAAATATAAAAGGCTCGTACCAAGAAGAATATTTTGCGAATCAAGTAGGCATACTTTGGTGGAAAAAACAAGGAAGAGTAAAAGAGCTAAAGGAATGCTACGAATTTGCCAAAAAGGTATGGGCTAAATTACCCAACCCAATTCCTACAAGTAGCACTATGGAGGAATTTTTTACTGCCAATTACCAAAAAGCAACTGAAGATCCATTTGTTTATGGATATATGCAGTTTAAACAATTCATACTTGTATATGAGGACAAATCACTCCCAGACTTTGATACTTTTATTAAAGCGTATCTAAAATAACATCACTATAATCCTTGATTTCATTGTATAAAGTACCTCGCTCAATTGGTTGACGCCTTACTTGTTTGATTAATTGAACCAGGTCTGCGGTACTCATGGTTGGTGTTTGTTCTTCGCTGCCAGCCATTGCATATATTTTAGTGGTATCGTCGATTGTTCCATCAATATCATTTACTCCAAATGATAAGGTTAACTGGGCATTCTTTCTGCCCAACATTGGCCAGTATGCTTTAATATGATTAAAGTTGTCTAGATACAATCTAGAAACGGCATACATTTTCATGTCTTCTACAATAGTACTTTCTAGCACATTGCTCATATCATTGTCTTTGTTGCGGAACTTTAATGGAATAAAAGTATTGAAGCCCCCTGTTTCATCTTGTAAACTACGCAAGCGATCCATATGATGGATGCGATGCCAATAAGATTCAATATGCCCGTAGAGTAGGGTAGCATTGCTGTGCATACCTAATTCATGTGCCGCTTTATGAATAGCCAACCAACCATCTGCATCTACTTTATCTTCACAGATTTTTTTACGAATATCTGGATGAAAAATTTCGGCACCACCACCAGGCAAAGAATCTAAGCCAGCTTCATGCGCTAAACGCATACCTTCTTCTACAGAAACTTTTGCTTTCCTAAACATATAATCTAACTCAACTGGCGTGAATGCTTTGATATGCAAATCAGGACGATGGGCTTTGATTGTACGCAGTAATTCTAAAAAGAATTCCATATTCATTTTTGGATGTACGCCCCCTACAATATGAACTTCCGTAACTGGTTTGCCATCATAGCTTTTAACAATATGCATCATTTGCTCAATGCTTAATTCCCAACCTTCCTCACGGTGTGCATATAGTTTTGAATAAGAGCAGAAAGCACAAGAGAACACACAAACATTGGTTGGTTCAATATGGAAATTGCGATTGAAATAAGTTTTATGGCCATGCTTTTGCTCTCTGACCCAGTTGGCAAGAGCACCCACATAGGAGAGGGAAGCTTGTTCAAATAAAGCAACGCCCTCATCAAAACTGATGCGTTCCTTGTTAATTATTTTATATCCGATGGATTGTAACTGTTGATTTTTTTCAGCGTCTACCAATACCTTAACTGCTTCTGTATTCATGGCTCCAAATTTTGTGCAAATTTACGCCATTAAAACATCAGAATGCCTGCAATTGTTGCAGACAAATAAGAAGCCAATGTTCCGCATAGCAGTGCTCTTAATCCCAACTTGGCTAAATCGGCCCTACGTGTAGGTGCCAGCTCTCCAATACCGCCAATTTGCATACCAACACTACTGAAATTGGCAAAACCACAAATGGCAATACTTACAATCAGTAAGCCTTTTTCAGAAACTATGGGAATGGTTTTGGTAGTTAAATTATTGAATGCCACAAACTCGTTAATGGTTAGCTTTTGACCCAACAATGAAGCTGCATTGGCAATATCTACTTGAGGAACACCCATGGCCCATGTCATTGGATAAAATATCTTGCTAAAGATGACGTCTAATGTTACACCAGGAATAACTAATCCTATGCAATAATTAAGAAGTGCAATCAATGCAATAAATCCAATCAGCATAGCAATAACATTCAATGCTATTTTCATACCATCGCTAGCACCATGTGATATTGCATCTATAATATTACTATAAGGGCTTTTGACTTCCAATTTCACCTTACCCATTGTTTGGGATTCTTCGGTTTCTGGAAACACTATTTTAGAAATTACCAAGGCACCTGGTGCAGCCATTAAACTGGCAGTTAACAAATATTCAGCTTTTGCACCCATATTGGCATAAACAATCAAAATACCCCCAGCAATACAGGCTAAACTTCCACTCATACTAGCCAATAATTCACTCTTCGTCATTGTGCTTAGATAAGGTCTAATCATTACCTGAGCTTCTACTTGACCCACAAAAGCCGAAGCAACATTACTGAGTGCTTCGGCTCCGCTTACACGCATGATAAAATTCATGGCTTTGGCAATAACAGATACAATGAACTGCATTACCCCAAAATGATATAAAATGGCTACTAAAACGCAAACCAAAATAATGGTTGCAGTAACACTAAATGCAAATACAAAACCGCCCTGACTAAAATTCTTCACTCCATCTGGGGCATTAACCATAATGCCACTGTAAACAAATGCAACACCTTCTCTAGCAAACCGTTCTATCTTTTCCATCCCATGACCCAACAATTGGAAAAAGCGAGTTACAGGAGGCACTTTTAGTACCATTACAGCTATAAAAATCTGCAGCAATATGCCACTAAAAACAAGTCTATAGTTAATCCTTTTCTTGTTATTAGAAAACAAAAATGCAATCCCCAGTATCAGTACAATCCCAATTATTCCTTGAAACCTTTCCATATACAATCAGTTGGTAATAGATTAGGTTTGAAAGATACGGAATCACTACATGTGTGCTTGAATTTTTTTGTCTAAAACAGATTTTGGAACAGCTCCAATTTGTTTGTCAACAATTTGACCGCCTTTTATAAATAAGATGGCAGGGATTGAAGTAATACCGTAGTTCACACTCAAATTAGGGTTATGGTCTACGTTAACTTTGCCAACATTGATTTTACCATCATACTCTTTAGATAGTTCTTCAATAACTGGTCCGATTGCTCTACATGGTCCACACCATTCTGCCCAGAAATCTACCACAGTTAATTTATCGCTGTCCAATACGGTTGCTTGGAAATTAGCGTCTGTTAATTCTAATGCCATATTTATTGTTTTATATGTTTATTTAAATCAAATTTACTACCAAAGCCATGGAACTGCTCTTTTGACTTTTCCACCAATGTGACTAGTTTAATTTGGCTGATTATGCTGCCATTGGGGCAGAGATTGTCATTGTTTTTTCATCGGGAACCACTTGAAATAAGTGACTGAACGCCAAAACCATTCAATGGGTCCATATTGGTAATGTTTCAGCCACCATTTACTAAGCATTACTTGTATAGCAAAAAAGGCAAACCCAATCAACCAGTTCAGCCATGGGGCTGTTTTGCCGGTTAATCCTATACCAACCCCAAAAAATAATAGAAGACCAAATAAAGTTTGAGCCAGGTAGCTGGTTAAGGCCATTTTGCCTATTGCTGCAAACCAGCCACTCACCGTTGTCCAACTCTTCTTGTTTAGAAGGATACTAAAACCAGTAATGTATACAATTACTAATACTGCATTAAAAGCATCATACAAAATATTAAACA
>CALRUG020000069.1:0-16280 GCA_943371295.1 Synechococcus sp. UW140
ATGGGCTTTAAACCTGCTAGCTTAATTACACTATCCAATACTTTTAAATTAATAGATGTAGTGGGCGCATACGTTACATTCGCTAACAACACTACGCCAATACCATATTCAGGCATGATGCGCCAATTGCTTCCGAAGCCAGGTAATCCGCCACTATGTCCAACAAATACTTTGTTGTTACAGTCTCTAAAAATATTCAGTCCATATCCATAGGCTGAAACTGCAGGGCAAGCAATTCCATTCCCATAATTGAAGTAAGGGTTCATAGATGCAAAGCGCCAAGGTTGGTGCATTTCACGGATACTGCTTCTGTTGATGATAATATTCTCTGGATTGTTTCTGGCGGGCCATGCTTGTTGGTGCAATGCCATGTACTTACTGAACGATTCAACGGAGGTAATTAATCCCCCCATAGCTCCATAAATGCCATCAGGTAACAGCGCTTCTTCTTTAAAAGAATCATTTACATAACGATAGCCTTTGGCCAATTGGTCAGTAGGAACTTTGCGATAATCCCAGGCTGCTTGCATGCCTAGTCTTTTAAAAAAATGTTGGTTGATATAATCACTATAAGCAAGGCCTGTAACTTTTTTAATGATTAAACCCAATGTGGCAAACCCTACATTGCTGTATTCGTAGTCAGTTCCATTTACATTCGAAAAACTCAATTGCTTTTTAAACAGCTCAATTAATTCTTCTTCTGTATCGGCCAATTGTCTGTCTCCCCATGGGTTGTCTTCGGGTAATCCACTGGAATGCGTGAGCAATTCTCTAATAGTTATTGGGGCTGCATCTTTGGTGAGTGCCTGGTTTTTTAATTCAGGAATATAGTTGGAAACAGGATCGTCTAATTTTAATTTTCCTTCGTCTCTTAATTTAATGATGGCCATGGCTGTAACGCTTTTGCTCATTGAAGCAATGCGATACATGGTTCTTGTATTGGCTTTGGTTTGATTAGTGATATTGCTATATCCTTCACTTCCACTCACAATCAATTCTCCGTCTACCACTACACCAAATGAAAAGCTGGGGAAGTGATTGGCTTTTGCATAATTGCTGTACATGGATTGAATCACCGGGGCAATGGCTTTCACTTTTGCTGCTCTGTCCTTGTCTGCAAAAAAAGGGGTTTGGTATTGCTCATTTGGATTTGTTTGAGCGGTTGCGATTGTTACACTACAACTAATGAATACAAATGCAGTGATTTTTTTTACCATTGATTGCATAGTAGGGAGTTAATAATTGAGCAATTGCTGTACCTGTTGATCTAAGCGACTTTTGGCCATATAATTTTTTTCCAATTCAATATTAAATGGAATGGGCGTGTCTAATGAAGCACATCGTAACACAGGCGCATCCAATAATTCAAAACAATGTTCACTAATCCATGCACTAATTTCTCCACCGATGCCACCCATTAAATTGTCTTCGTGTAGTATCAATACTTTCCCAGTTTGTTCAACAGCTGCTTGAATGGCAGCATAGTCTAATGGAGCTAATGTTCTTAAATCAATAATATGTAGAGAGATCTCTGGATGCGCTTCTTGGTATTCTAATGCCCAATGTACACCAGCTCCATAAGTAATGATGCTGATATCGTCTCCTTCTTTTACCGTAATGGCTTTTCCTATGGCAACTTCATAATAAGCTTGTGGTAATTTTCCACTAATGCTTCTGTAGAGTGCTTTGTGTTCAAAAAACAACACAGGGTTGGGGTCGTTTATAGCAGCAATCATTAATCCCTTTGCATCATGTGGGTTAGATGGATACACTACTTTCAAACCAGGCACATGGGTAAACCAGGCTTCATTGCTTTGTGAATGAAATGGTCCTGCACCTACACCACCACCTGTTGGCATGCGAACCACTACATCAGCGTTTTGTCCCCAACGATAATGAATCTTAGCTAAGTTATTGACGATTTGATTAAAGCCCACTGTAACAAAATCAGCGAACTGCATTTCCATCACGGTCTTAAATCCCTCCAAACTCATGCCTAAGCAAGTACCTACTATGGCACTTTCGCAGAGAGGTGTGTTGCGCACTCTATGCTTGCCAAATTTTTCTACAAAACCTTCGGTGATTTTAAATGCGCCGCCGTATTCTGCAATGTCTTGCCCCATTAATACTAGGTTCTCATGCTTTTCCATGCTCATGCTTAAGCCTTCGGATATCGCATCAATTAGTCGGGCTTCTCTTGAAGGAGTTGCTGCGGCTGCTTGATTATTGTCTAGTTCAATAACGCCTTCTATTGATTTTTTTGGTGCAAATACATCTGCTATTTCTTCTGCAGTATCCACCACCATTTCATCGGCATTAAATGCTTCAGCTAATTCTGTTTCTATGTATTGTCTGAACTCGTTTCTAATATCTGCAATTCCCATTTCGGTAATCACTTGTTCGTTAATCAGAAACTGCTCATATTTTTTTACAGGATCTTTATGTCCCCATTCTTCAAACAATTCTTTGGGTACATATTTAGTTCCGCTGGCTTCTTCATGCCCACGCATTCTAAAAGTCATGCACTCAATAAAATAAGGCTTTTGGTTTTGGATGCAATAGTCTCTTACTCCTTTGATGGTATTGAATACTGTTAAAATATTATTGCCATCAATGCGAATGCCTTCCATGCCATAGCCCTTGGCTTTGTCTACCAATTGCTCGCATTTGTATTGTTCGTTTACGGGTGTGCTTAAACCGTATCCATTGTTTTCAATAATAAATATGACTGGCAAATTCCAAACAGCTGCCACATTCAACGCTTCATGAAAATCACCTTCACTGGTTCCGCCGTCTCCTGAAAATGCAACAGATGCTTTGGCTTCTTTTCTTAATGCATAAGCCAATGCTACCCCATCGGCAATGGCTAACTGCGGGCCTAAATGAGAAATCATTCCGCAAATATGATAAGGCTTCGATCCGAAATGAAAGCTTCGCTCCCTCCCTTTACTATACCCATCTTTATTGCCCTGCCATTGTCTAAATAATTTATTCAAAGGCATTTGTCTGGACGTAAATACACCTAAATTTCTGTGCAGCGGCATAATCCATTCATCGTTGGCCATAGCTAATGTAGCACCTACTGCAATGGCTTCCTGCCCGATCCCACTAAACCATTTACTGATTTTACCCTGACGCAAGAGCACCAACATTTTTTCTTCAATCATGCGAGGCAATAACAAATTGCGATAGAGGTAAATCAATTCTTCATTGCTGAACTGTTCCCGATTAAAATCCATGGCTTTAGTACATTATTAGGCAATAAAGTTAACCCTATTTGTGGAGCTTCCCGAAGGAAAAGTCTTGAATCATTCAATCAAAAAAGCCCCGAATTACTTCGAGGCTTTCAATATAAATTTTGATAAAATTAATCTCTGCTGCTCAATTTGCTTAATAATTTAAGTATTTCAATGTACAACCAAACGATGGTTACCATTAATCCAAAAGCACCATACCATTCCATGAATTTTGGCGCACCTCTTTCTGCACCTTGCTCAATCATATCAAAGTCCATGATTAGGTTTAATGCTGCAATAGCAACTACAAATAAGCTAATGCCGATGCTTAATAAACTGCTGTCGTACATAAAGCTTACGTTCACGCCAAACATGCCCAATACCATGGTGATCAAATAGAATATACCAATACCTAATGTAGCGGTAAACACCATTGATTTAAAACGCTGGGTTGCACTGATGATACGGAAATTATACAATAAGAACATAGCTAATGCTACACCAAATGTTAAGCCCACTGCCTGCATAATTAATCCTGGATAAGACTCAGCAAATGCTGCGTTCATGATAGCAGAAATACCACCAATAAATAAGCCTTCTAATAATGCATATAGTGGCGCCAAAACAGGAGCCCAGTTGGGTTTAAAGCTAATAGCTAAAGCTGAAATTAATCCTCCAATAATACCTACCCACATGAGGGTATTCATGGTATCTTGCTTTAGTTGTTCGTATAAATTCCAGTTGTATGCTGCACCTGCAATCAGCATCAGCATCATAAAACCAAATTTGTTGATAGCGCCTCTAACAGTCATCGTGCCCATATTGGCGGCAGCCATTTCGTGGCTTTTATCAAACATCTTTTCTGTAAGGGTAGGGTTACCCGATTTAAAAATTGCCATATTGAATTTTTTTCTGTTTCAAATCTACTATAAACAAATTTCATTCCAAGGGGTAGATCATGCGCTTTAACAAGTTCTAAACCGGATTTTGTTTACGAAAATGGCAATAATTGCACAAAAGATGCCGAAAGGACAGTTTAGATGCCCTCCAAAATTGGTAACTTTGCCCTCTCAATTAGCATAGATGAATAACAAAGAGTCGGTTTTACAAAGTGTGGTAATCAAGTTTGCAGGGGATAGTGGAGATGGGATGCAATTAACAGGACAACAGTTTACCAATAATACGGCATTGTTAGGGATAGATTTGGCCACTTTTCCAGACTTCCCAGCAGAAATCAGGGCCCCAATCGGAACGGTTCCAGGGGTGAGTGGATTTCAGTTACATTTTTCTTCTAATAAGGTGTTTACACCGGGAGATATTGCAGATGTGTTGGTGGCTATGAATGCAGCTGCATTAAAAGTGAATTTAAAAGCCATCAAGCCAGGTGGTAAAATCATTGTAAATATTGATGGGTTTGATGCGAAGAATTTACGCTTAGCTAATTATCCAGATGGCGTGAATCCTCTAGAAGATGGCAGTTTAGATTCTTTTGAAGTCATCAAGATTGACGTGACTAAATTAACACGTGAAGCATTAAAAGAATTTACCGATTTAGGTACTAAGGAAAGAGATCGTGCAAAGAATATGTTTGTATTGGGCTATATCTATTGGATGTACAATAGAAAACTAGACAATACCATCGATTTCTTGCAAGAGAAATTTGGAAAAAAAGAAAGCATTTTACAAAGTAATATTAAGGTATTACAAGCCGGATACAATTACGGCGACACTACCGAAACATTTACTTCAAGGTATACCGTAGAGAAAGCCAAAATGCCTGCTGGATTGTATCGCAGCATTATGGGTAACCAGGCATTGGCTATGGGGTTGATTGCGGCTGGCGAAAAATCGGGACTGCCTTTGTTTTTAGGTACCTATCCCATTACACCTGCTTCAGATATTTTACACGATTTAAGTAAGTACAAAAGTTTTGGTGTAAGAACATTTCAAGCAGAAGATGAGATTGCGGGGATTACGGCCGCTATTGGTGCAAGCTATGGTGGATCAATCGGCATCACTACTACATCAGGTCCAGGTATGGCATTGAAAACAGAAGCCATGGGCTTGGCAGTGATGTTAGAAATTCCTTTGGTGATCATTAATATTCAGAGAGGTGGACCATCCACTGGATTGCCAACGAAAACAGAACAGAGCGATTTGTTGCAAGCTTATTATGGTAGAAATGGGGAATGCCCCATGCCAGTGATTGCATCTGCTACGCCATCTGATTGTTTTGATGTAGCATTTGAATCGGTAAGAATTGCTATTCAGCATATGACTCCGGTGATTTTGTTAAGTGATGGATATATTGCCAATGGAGCAGAGCCATGGAAATTTCCACAAACAGCAGACTTGCCAGAAATTCCTGTAAGTTTCAAGAAAGGTTTATCAGAAGATGAACCCAAATTCATGCCGTATAAGCGTGATGAAAAACTAGCCAGACCATGGGCAGTTCCTGGCACAGCAGGCTTAGAACACCGTATTGGTGGATTAGAAAAACAAGACGTTACGGGTAATATTAGTTATGACTCGGATAACCACCAACATATGGTTAAAACGCGTCAAGCCAAAGTAGATTTGATTGCAAAATATATTCCGCTACAAACCATTGACAGTGGTCCTTCAAAAGGAAAAGTTTTGGTATTGGGTTGGGGCTCTACTTATGGAGCCATCAAAAGTGCGGTATTAGAATTGCAAGCAGCCGGTCATGCAGTGAGCCATGCGCATATTCGATACCTACGTCCATTCCCAAGTAACTTAGGAGAAATCATTGCCAATTTTGATCAGGTATTGATTCCAGAAATCAACAATGGCCAATTGATTAAAATTATTCGTGACCAGTATTTGGTGGATGCAAAGGGCTACAATAAAATCATGGGTGTGCCAATTACGAAAGGAGAATTAGTGGATGCGATTACTAAGATGTTGTAAATTGCTTTAAAATATCTTCCATTGATTTTTTATTGCCAAATTGACTCTTAAATCCATTATAATATTCTCTATTAATTTTAATATATTTTTCAGCTTGTTTTGCTTCACTCCAACCAGATTTAATTGCTTCAAGTGTAGCAGGTGAAGATTGATCAAGTTTGAGTAGGTGGTTAACTATTTGTTGCTTTATTTTAGCTGATAATTTATTATGTAGTAATACCGGACCTAAAGGGATTTCAGTAGACAACCATAATAGTTTAATAGACTTTGACTGTATTGTATCTGATAACAGATTGAAGTATTCTGTGCTTCCAACAGCAGAAATATCCACTTTCTTAGTTAAAAGCATTTCCACACCATTTTTGTGATTTTGGCAATATTCAATGGATTGAAAACTGTTTTCTGGAGAATGAATTCCTAAAGCTGACATTTTTAACCTTGGCATTAAGTTTCCTGAAGTTGAACCAATATTCACTAAGCCGAGCTTATATTGTTTAGCAACTTTTTTAATATGAAGTATAGTGTCTATTGGAAAATCTTTACGGGATAAAACAGCTGTCTTATAATTATTCTCTGCTCCCTGACGAACTTTCAACACCAGATATGGTTTCATTGGATTTGTAATAGTCGCCGACTCTAGTAATAAATAGCCAAAAGTATTTATGAGTGCAATATCAACCTCATTCTTTTGGATTCCCTCAATGAATTGATGTACGGTTGGATAACTCTTAGTTTCAACTTTTATTCCTAAACTATCAGATAAGTATTGAGCAAGAGGTTGAATATTTTTTAAGCGGTTGTTATCTGCATACTGATAGGTTGCCAACACTATTTTTTGAGCAAATGAATTTGAAAAAGAAAATAAAAAGAATAGAAAGTATAATTTTTTCATGGTAGTTAAATTTTTTGAGTGATTATATTGACGATTGGTTTTGAAAATATTTTATTACCAAATTTTATTTTGCTCAGTTAAAATAATTGGAGTACTATCAGTAATTACAATTGTATGCTCGTGCTGTGCCATATATCCACCTTTGTTGCCCACCATTGTCCATCCATCTGCCAATGTCACAGCATAGTTTGAATGGGTAGAAATAAACGTTTCAATGGCGACTACTGAATTTTTCTGAAACCTTCTTCGATTATACTTGTCTTTAAAATTTGCAATTTCTGAAGGTTCTTCGTGTAAACTTTTTCCGATGCCATGTCCAGTAAGATTTTTTATTACTTTATATCCACGTTTTTTAGCTTCCAGTTCTATTAAATGTCCGATAGCAGAAATCCTGACACCACTCTTAATATTTGAAATTGCTTTTTTCAATATTTCTTTAGAACTGTCTACTAGTTTTTGATGTCCAAATATATCTTCGCCAAGAACAAAAGAAGCTCCATTGTCAGACCAAAATCCATTCAACTCTGCTGAAACGTCAATATTTATAAGTTCTCCTTCTTTAAGAATTTTATTATTTGTAGGTATGCCGTGACAGAATTCATCATTTACACTTATGCAAGTATAGCCTGGAAATTTATAAGTTTTATGTGGTGCTGAATTTGCGCCAAAACTTTTCAAAATCTCTGCTCCATATTTATCTAACTCTTTTGTTGAAAGCCCAGGTTTGGCAAAGTCAATCATTTCTTTCAAAGTATAAGCAACTACATCACTTACTTTTTTCATTCCTAATAGCTCTGAATCGTTTTTTATTGACATGAAATTTTTTTAATTGAAAAAGAATATTTGTAATGCTATTAACTGTAATAAAGATTTGTATTAATAATTGAAGTTATTAAGATCAGTTCGATAAAAGTTTCAATTGGTCCTTTTTTCAATACGATTTTGCAAAGTCTTGACTTCAATCAAGAAATCAACTAAAAATCAATTCCATTTTTGCATTATTAATTAAAATCAAAAATTATGAATGCAGAAAAAAGTATAAAAATTAGCAGCAAGATCTATATTGGATTTTCTGCCTTTTGCTTAGGGTATGTGGCTTTTACAACCCTTTTAAGTCCTCAGTCAACAATGGATTTGGTAGCAGTTATTTTAACTAATAATGATGCAATTAGTTCTATACGAGGTATTTATGGTGGAGTAGGATTAGTTCTATCCATTCAGTTGGTTTATTTGTTAATAAAGGATTACCATAAAGGGCTAATATTTCTATCTTTATTTTGGAGTAGTTACGCCATTTCTAGATTGATAACAATCCAAATTGATGGGCCCTTAGGAGACTTTGGCATTCAATGGATTATTATTGAGACAATATTAAGCGCCATTGGTATAATTCTTTGGTGGGTATCAAAAAAGTTTTCAACCCGAACAACTCATTAAACATTATTTATTGCATATAATAACATTCCAATGAAGCTTTTTCAATTAACTATACTGCTGCTTGCAATGCAATGTGTCGTATTTGCACAGGACAGAATTTCTTTAGTTAACCAACAGGTTGATAAATTTATTAAAAGCAAAATGAAAGCTTTACATATTCCAGGAATGGCTATTGCAGTTGTGAAGAATGGAGTGGCCATTAAAGTTTCAACTTATGGGATGGCAAATCTTGAATGGAACAGAAAGGTTACAAGAAGTACAAATTTTCAAATTGCATCTTGTACTAAACTTTTGACATCCACCTTACTGCTTAAAGCTGTGTACAATAAAAAAATAGAATTTAATGACTATATAGATAAGTATATTGATTCTGTTCCTGTTGCTTGGAAGGGAATGCAAATTAAGCATCTGATAAGCCATGCCAGTGGATTAAGAGAATTTACCACTAATTCTTATGCTACAACTGCGTTAGTAGTTAAATCACTGAAAGATTCAACATTAGAATATATACCTGGGAATGGGCAACACTATGCACAAGCAGATTTTATGTTGATGGGATATATTCTTGAAAAAATTTATAAAAAACCATTCGTCACTTTATTAAAAGATGAAGTGTTATCTCCTCTAAAAATGAATGATGGCGGATACGATATGGAACAAAAATTGGGTAGTTTTTTAAGGGTAAATCTTATAAATGAAAAAGCTACTACCTATTATGAAATGGATAGAAAATTATATGCCTATAAATTTATTTATCCGCAATTCAATTATACAGCAGGCGGTTATTTCGCTTCTATTAATGATATGATTAAGTGGGCAGTTGGCCTTGATAAAGAAATTCTATTTTCCAAAGAATTTTCAGAACAGTTTATTTATGGAAAGGATAGTATTAAGCACCAAATTTCTGCTTATACAAAAGCCGGATGGATTTTAGAAAGAGAGAATGGGATTCATTATGCAGGTCATAGTGGTGGACCAGGCTTAGCAGATATTTTAAGATTTCCAGAACAAGGCTATACTTTTATCGTTCTAACTAATGATGGAGAGTTGCTGCCTTATATGGCCAGGGCAGTTGCTTCATTTTATATACCCAATCTGCCTAAAAAGGGTACAATTGAAAAATTTGAACGTCAGTAAAGTTCAATTTTCCAATCTGACATTAAATAAATACATTATAAAAAAGTGTAGATTTGAATGTGGTTTTTATTTAATAACTACATCAAACTATTTATTTCATGCCAGGAACTGCGCAGCATTTTATTGCAATATTAATGGATGCTTTGCCGAGACTCTCATCTGAACAAATATTCAGTAAAGGCGAATACTTATTGCGAGAAGGACAGATAGAGCGCAATTTGTATTATATTGAAACAGGTGCTGTTCGTCTTTTTCATTTACATGAATTTGAAGAGCTCACAGTTCGATTTGGATATGAAGGATCTTTTATTAACTCCCTATCTTCATTTATTAAAGGTAGCCCCTCAGAATTTTATCTTGAAGCCATTAGGAAAACTTCCATTAAGAAAATATCAAAAGAATCCCTATATCAATTGGTTAATGAGAATTTAGAAAATCAGCAATCTTATAGTGCGTTTTTAGAAGTAGTCATTACTCAACAAATTGAGAGAGAAATTGACCTACTTACTACTTCACCTTCAGCTAGATTAAATCGTGTGCTTGAAAGAAGCCCTAATTTGTTTCAGCAAATACCATTAAAATATATTGCTTCTTACTTAAGGATGACACCAGAAACAGTAAGCCGAATTCGGAATTCTTGACTCGAATCAAGATAAAGTTTAACAGCCCTAATCATCTTTGCATAAACAATACATTATGCAAATGAATTCACAAGATATGATTAATGATCTGCAGAAGCGGGTTATTAAGGCGGCTGAAACTGTGAGTAAGTTCAGAACACTAAGCTATGAACAAATAAATGCTAGAAAAGCAGCAGACGACTGGAGCCTGCTTGAATGTATAGAGCATTTGAATATTTACGGTAATTTTTATTTGCCTGAAATAGAAAATCAGCTACTTGCCAATAAAGGTATTCCTTCATCTACGCACTTCAAAAGTGGCATAATAGGAAACTATTTTGTCAATTTAGTTCAGGTAAAAAATGCTAAGCAAAAGAAAATGAAAACGCTGGCTGCGATGAATCCTATCTACTCTGATCTCTCCATCACAACAATTGAAAGATTCCTAAAACAACTCGAAATGTTACTTGGTTTATTAGAACTTTCAAAACATACAGATCTAGTAAAAATCAAGACTGCTATTTCACTTACCAAGTTTATTCGTTTGAGGTTAGGAGATACATTACGATTTATGGTAAATCATATTGAACGACATGTATTACAAGCGCAGCTAACACAAGCTGATATTTAATTTCTCTCAATTAAAATTTTAAAAAATAAATAATTAATTTATGAAAAGGATAATTCAATCTTTTTTGGCTTCTTTTTGTGCATTTTTAGCGCTTGAATCCTGCTCTAAAAATGATAATAAATTTTCTCAACTCCCTCTTTCAACAAAAGACACTACTGCCTATATTATGTGGAATGTTTCTGGTGTAGAACAGACAGATAAACCATTGTATGCACTTGTAACTATTGTAAATACTGCGGAAGAACCTATCGTTACAAATAAAAAAATTACTTTAGATCAAGTACAGGGCAGTTATAAAACAGATAAAATACAATTAAGCAAGGGTTTGTATAAATTGTCAAAATTTATAGTAGTTGAGGGTTCAGATACAGCATTATATGCGGTGCCGTTAGCTAATTCAATCAAAGCAGCACAAACTACTACTGCACTCCCCGGTAACTTTTCAATATCCAAGTTGGGTATAAACGATGCAAGTATTTCTGTAGTAAAAATCAATCCCAATGATAAGGCTGAATCATTTGGATATACCAATTCAGAATTTGGCTTACTTTCTTGGACAAACCTAAATGTTAAATTAGCTATTTATGTAGGGCAAACACTCTATGATAGCCTACCGGGCAATTTACAAATAGATGCAGTAAACGCTGATGGACAACATTGGACTCGTGAAATTTCACTTCAAAAAGGTATAACCAATATCCAGATACCCAAGCATTATTTAAGTTATGATTTTAAAGTGACTAAATGGAACGTTACTGCAGCGAAAGTAGTAAGTCATGATCAACTACATTCGAATATGCTTATAAACCTACAAGCAACACGTCAGCCCAAACGATTAATTGAAGAAGCCTCTTTTTTGCTAAATCAAACTGTTTATCAGGCTGATAGCAAATCAGAGTATTTATACGATGCAAATGGATTAGTTGAAATCAAGAATTACCAAAAGTCTACTATTGTGAGCGGACTTCCTCTTGCTAACATATTAAAATTTATCTATAATGGCAATCAGTTGGATAGCATAAAAAGATATGATCCAAATAATAATTTAAATGGTCATACTGCTTTTGAGTATATGGGAAGCAGAATCAGCGGCATACACAACATAAGTTATGATCAGTTTACAGGGGCTTCAATTGAATACGCAGGCGCCGGGGAAAATCAGGTAACCAAAATAACTTACCTTTTTCAAAATGGAAATAGTATGTTAAATACTATCATCATGAAAAATGGAAATAAAGTAACGGATCAAACACAGAGTTCAACCGGGGGAAGTGAAAGTGGCTACTACGAATATGATTCTAATATCAATCCGAAGTTCAATCTTGGATTCCCGGATTTATATTTTTCGAATTCTTCAAAAAACAATCTTGTCCTTCAGGAAAAAAATTATGCTGGAGCAATACCAACAGTTGTGCCTTACAAATTTGAATATGTATATGATAATGATGGTTATCCAATAGAAGTTTATACTAGCTACAAAGGATTTAACTCTCAACAGCACTTATACACCATCAAAAAAACATTTAGATATCAATAATGTAAAATTCAAATACAAAGACTGCCTTTGAAAAGAGGCAGTCTTAAAAACTACCCAAAATGACAATTGAACATATAGCTATCTGGACAAAAAATATTGAAAGATTAAAGAACTATTACCTACGATATTTCGAAGGAGAATCGAATAGCAAATACATCAATCATATAAATGAATTTCAGAGCTATTTTATTTCATTTAAATCGGGTGCCCGCCTTGAATTAATGAGTATGCCTAAAATTCCTGAAAATGCAAATGACTTGATTAAGCTACAACATCTTGGGATAATTCATATTGCATTTGGTGTAAAGTCTATGCAAGAGGTTGATGAAAAAGCGCTACAGCTTAAGAATGATGGATATATAATTTTGAGTGGCCCACGGAAAACGGGTGATGGCTATTATGAATTTGAAACATTAGATCCAGACAATAATAGACTTGAGATAACAACAAAATACACTTTACAATAAGAAATCTTTGTACTTGTTTATTAATTCATTTAGTTTTTCAGTAAGATTATCCTCAATAACTCCACCATGATAACAAATCATCTTGTTGGGTAATAATTCTTTGATTCTAATAACAGACTTTATTGCATTATACTTGTCTAATACAAATGAGGGATTTGCTATATCTAAAGTATTTTCTTCAATAACAATAGCATCATTAGCAATTAGAATTTTATCAGATGGAAGGAAAAAAGAAATATGCCCCTTTGTATGACCCGGTGTGAAAATAACCTGAATTTTTTCATCAATCCATTCACAATCTTCTAAGACGCTATCTACTCCAATTCGTTTTATTTTTTTAAGTTCTTGAATGAATTGATTTGCCCATTTTCTGTCATTTTCAGGCAAAGTAAATAAGGAGTTTTCAGCCTGTTCTAATCTTTCAGATTTTATTTTACCAGTAATTGACTGCTCTTCAATATGGCTACAATAGATTATTATATTCGGATTATTACTTTTAAATAAGCTTAGTGCGCCTATATGATCAATATCATCATGTGAAATCAAAATGGCATGCAAATCCTCAATTTCAATATTTAAATTCCTTAAACCTATAGTGAACTCTTCAAAAGTCTCCTCATATCCGCAATCAATAAGATAGATTTTTCCATTAATTTCAATGACAGTTGGGTAGAGTACAACTTCATAGCCATTTAAATCTTTACGAATTTCAAAAGTTTCAATTCTCATAAGATAAAATTATAAAAATAGCCTAAAGTTTTCTCGGAGCTACTCCTTCAAAAGTCATTTTCACTTTTTGAATACTGCCGTCTGCATTAAAATAGAGTTTATCAATACAGGTAACTCGATGGTCTCTATCTAGATTGGGAATAGGTCTTCGATGGTATACTATATACCATTCATCGGTACCAGGAATATTCATTACAGAGTGGTGGCCAGCGCCTGTTGCAATAGAGTTATCGGCTTCTAAAATCGTGGTTTCTCTTTCGAAAGGTCCATAGATATTGTTTGATCTTGCATAAGCCACTTTATAAGTTCCATTAGTCCATCCACCCTCTGACCACATCAAATAATAAGTACCATTTCTGATGAACATGGTTGGTCCTTCTACATATCCTTTGGGGGTAATTTCTTTTACCAAATCTCCGTTGGGGTATGGTTCTAGTGCTGTAAAATTTTTGTTGAGTTTGGCAATATTGCAACGCCCCCATCCTCCATAAATAATATAGTATTGTCCATCTTTATCTTGAAACACAAATTGGTCAATGGGTTGGGCTTCATTGTAAAATTGATTGATCAAGGGTTTTCTTAAATAATCTTTATAAGGTCCTTCGGGATTAGGCGCCACTGCAATTCCAATACCTCCGTTGTAATCGTCTTTTACACCGTTTCGCTTTTTGCTTTGAATATCATTGGCAGAAAAAAATAAAAAATATTGATTGTCTTTTTTTACAATTGATGGTGCCCACATGGCCATATAAGCCCATTTAATGATGCTGGTATCTAGTACACGAGCATGTTTTTTCCAATTGATTAAATTGGTGGAAGAAAAAGCGTCTAAAAAAACTTGTGATTTGTACTTGGCAGAATAAGTGGGGAATATCCAATATTGATTGTTGAGTATCACGCCTTCTGGATCTGCATACCAACCTTCAATGATGGGGTTGCCTGATTTTTGGGGATGGTTCCCTTTTATTTCTTGCGCTGATAATGGTGCAAATTGCCAACCCCATAGCAAAGCAATGCAGATGATTTTTTTCATAGCGCTAATTTGATTTGCTTTTTTTCTTTTCTTGTTTCGCAAAAAAAGAACAACTGTTTTTGATTCCGCATTCATCGCATTTTGGATTACGCGCTAAGCAAGTATACCTACCATGAAGTATCAACCAGTGATGCGCTCTATGTACCAATTCTTCTGGTATATATTTAATGAGTTCTTTTTCAACTGCCAATGGGGTAGTGGCTTTTGTGCTGACTAAGCCCAATCGATGACTGACTCTAAATACATGGGTATCCACGGCCATATTCGGTTGTTCATCTATTACACTAGTAATCACATTAGCGGTTTTTCTTCCAACGCCGGGAAGCTTTACCAATTCTTCTACCGTCATAGGTACTTCGCCTCCAAATTGTTCCAGTAACATATTGGCCATTCCAATCAAATGCTTGGTTTTATTATTGGGATAAGAAATGCTTCGGATGAGCGGAAACAATTCATCAAAACTGGCTTTCGCCATTTTTTGTGGGGTAGGGTATACTTTAAAAATACTCGGTGTGGTCAAGTTAACTCGCTTATCGGTACACTGCGCCGATAAAATCACTGCAACCAATAACTGAAAAGGATTATCGTATAATAGCTCTGTTTCTGCAACAGGAGTTGTTTCTTGAAAATAGTCAATGACTTCCTGGTAGCGTTGTTTCTTGGTCATGCGCAAATTTACAAAGAGGCTGCAAGCCAAAGTGGTTATTCCGCTCTTTTCTTTGCGTAATCTAGAATTGCTTTAATGGATTTTTTGGAGGGGGATTTAAGCTTCAGCTTGTCTAGTTGATCCTTAGACCTTTGCAAGGTTTCAACTTGTTTCTTTAGTTCGGCGTCTTCTAATATGGCTTTATCAATGGCTTTGGTAAGCTCAGGTGTGCAATCTTGGTATACGTACATAATCAATTCCTCTTCTTTAAAGTTTTTCATAAGCAGTTGGCTGCGAGTGAACAAGAGGATACGGTCTTTTATAAAACGGTACCAATATTAAAATATTGTAAAGAATTATTTTTTTAAGGAGCTAGAGTCTTCAATAATGAAAATATCTTCCCCGTCTTTCTTCATTAAATATCGCTCACGGGCGTATTTCTCAATAGCGGCAGGATTGTTTTGTAAGTCGTTTAACTCTTTTTTGGTCTTTTCGATTTCCTGCTCGTAATAGGCTTTCTTTAATTCCAATTTTTTTAATTCGTCCCTTCGTTCTTTTTGCTG
Organism: Synechococcus sp. UW140; assembly: GCA_943371295.1. Lineage (GTDB taxonomy): Bacteria > Bacteroidota > Bacteroidia > Chitinophagales > Chitinophagaceae > Sediminibacterium. The sequence goes on from CALRUG020000069.1 coordinate 15,860, forward strand.
AAAATAATCTCGCTGGTCGTAAAACAACATCCATACAATAAATAGAATCGCTGCTATTAAGTATTTATTGGTTAGGTATGGTATAGCTTTCTTCATAAAAAATGGCAGATAAAAGTAATAAGAAACCTTTATCTGCCAAGTAAGATTTGTGCACAGTGGTGCAAATGATTATTTACCGAATTTGATTTTTCCTTTAGGATAGATGGCTGTTTCTCCCAACATTTCTTCAATACGAATCAATTGATTGTATTTAGCCATACGGTCTGTTCTAGAAGCAGAACCTGTTTTAATTTGACCACAATTTAACGCCACCGCTAAGTCTGCAATGGTAGTGTCTTCTGTTTCTCCGCTTCTATGGCTCATAATGGTATTATAACCATTGTGTTGCGCCAATGTAACTGCATTGATGGTTTCAGTGATG
>CALRUG020000070.1:0-16228 GCA_943371295.1 Synechococcus sp. UW140
AATAATATTCAGCATTTGTTGATTGGTCTTTCACAGCAATTCTCACGACATACGAAACTTTTAGTCTTTACCTTTGTTATTATTTAAAGCATCGATTATGACAACGATAATGATTACCGGTGGAACAGGAACAGTGGGCAAGCGTTTAACGGAAATGCTGTTGGCCAAGGGTTACGCAGTCATTGTTGTAGGAAGAAGTGGGAGTGCACAACCTACTTCAAATGGGAAATCGAGTAATCTGTCGAGTGAAACGAATCAGTCTAAGCTTCGCTATGCTCAATGGAATGTTGATGCACAAACCATTGAAGAATCGGCCATTTCAGCAGCAGATTATATTATTCATTTGGCTGGTGCAGGTGTTGCTGATAAGCGTTGGTCTGAAGCAAGAAAAAATGAAATTGCCAATAGTAGAATCAATAGTTGCGAACTGATTGTAAAATCTTTGTCGATGATTCCCAATAAAGTAAAAGCAGTAATTAGTGCTTCTGCTATTGGTTGGTACGGCCCAGATTTAACTACTCCTAAAGAAAGCCCATTGGGTAATTTGGGCTTACATAGAACTGGCTTTAAAGAAGAAGCAAAACCTTACCTTGATTTTTTAGGCAATACTTGCAAAGCCTGGGAAGAGAGTATTGCCCCTGTTACTGCTTTGGGTAAAAGACTTGTGATATTAAGAACAGGAATTGTGCTCAGCAACGAAGGTGGTGCATTGGTGGAGTTTAAAAAACCTTTGCTATTTAAGACTGCTGCTATATTGGGTTCTGGTAATCAAATGATCAGCTGGATTCATGTAGATGATTTGTGTAATCAATACATTTTTGCAATAGAGCATGAGCAAATAAATGGGGTTTACAATGCGGTAGCGCCCCACCCGGTAAGCAATAAAACACTTACGATTGAGTTGGCTAAAAAAATATGCGGCTCATGGTATATACCTTTTTATGTACCGGCTTTTCTTTTAAAAATAGCTTTAGGAGAAATGAGTATTGAGGTACTCAAAAGTGCCACAGTTAGTAGTCATAAAATAGAAGCTGCCGGTTTTCAATTTCAATACCCTAACATAAGTGATGCGCTCTCTCAACTCACAAAAACATCCTAATAAAGTAAAACTTTAGTGCATTCCTTATCGCAATGAATAAGCCGTTTGCGATGTTAAGCTAAATCTCTTTTGCTGTGTACTTTAAAGCAAACCAGCCAAATAATTAAAGTATAGACACAAGTGAGTATTACTTGTTCGCCTACTAAGGTTAGTGCTAATTCATAACCTTCCTTTGCGTCTTTTCCAAAATTTCCTGAGAAAGCAGGGGCCACTAATATATTATCGGATACTTCAATGGGTAAGAATCGGGTGATGGCTATTTTTTTGTATTTCAAATAAGCTACTAAAATATTCTCTACCACTAGATAATAGAACAAGAATATGCCCAATGAAATAAATGCTTTTTTAACTAAGTAGCCCAATAAAAATGCAATGGATAATTGTGCAAAAGTTTGTAAATAAAACATTGGGATATAATGCAATTGTTCTCCTATACGTCCCATATTATCAGGATCAGCATAAATACCAAATCCTAATGCTACCAACATATACACGGTCATCACTACAAATGATATGATGGCCACATCAATCAACTTGCTCGCCATGAAATCCTTTCTGCTCCATCCATCTATGATATTCTGCTTATGGGTTCTATAATTGTATTCATTGGTGATCAACATAATAACCAAAATGGCAGGTAACAAAACAAAGAAAGAAGAAAAATAAGCAACCGTATGAAAGGTTTCCGGAAAAGCAAATGGATTACCTAATAACATTTTGGCAATATTATTGGTCATTTCTTTACCCTGAGTGAACTCATTGTAAATATTATAGAACATATAATTGATGCTGGGATAAGTCAGCATTACAATTACCAGCATCCACCAGAATGCTGGATATTTTTTAATTTTTAACCATTCTATTTTTAAGAGCAAGCCCATTGTATTCAATTTAATTGTTAGTCGTTGGTTAGTTCAAAGAATTTAGATTCTAAGCGCTGTTTTTTATTCAATAATAAATTCAAAGTAATGCCTTGGTTAAAGCAGAATTGATTGACTTCTTCCAAATTAGCAGTACCTGCTGGAAAATGGATTTGCATGCGCTGATTGTCTTCTTTTACCGATAATACATTTTGCATTTGAGCAATACAATCTCTAAGTGCTTGCATATTACTTGCTGCCACTTCTACAATATCTTCATTACTCAACACTTCGTCTACTGGTCCAGAAGTTAATAGTGTTCCTCTTTTTAGGATAGCTACATGCGTACAAATTTTTTCTACTTCATCCAATAAATGACTGGCAATAATAATAGTGATGCCTCTGTCTGCAAGTCTTCTGATCAGTTCCCTGATTTCTAAAATACCCACAGGGTCTAATCCATTGGTTGGCTCATCTAATAGCAACACTTCTGGATTACCCAATAAAGCTGCAGCAATTGCAAGTCTTTGCTTCATACCTAAGCTATAGGTACTGAATTTACTTTTCTTGCGCTCCGTTAGCTTTACAATTTCTAAAACTTCGGCAATTGCTTGATCATTTCCTCTACCACTAATGGCTGATGTGATTTTTAAATTGTCTACAGCAGATAAATAATGATAAAAATTAGGCGTCTCTAGTAATGAGCCAATTCTTTTTCTTGCAGCGGAAGTGGGGGGTTGATTGAACCAGCTATAGGTTCCTGTATCTGCTCCTAATACATCTAGCACAATACTCATCATGGTTGTTTTGCCACTCCCATTCGGACCTAGAATACCAAAGACGCTTCCCTTAGGTATAGCTAATGAAACCTGCTGGAGGGCTTTCACTTTTCCGTAAGCTTTGCTCACCCCATCTAACTGCAATACTGTTTCCATATAGTTGATTTAATCTTTGAGCCAGTTTTTTAGTTGCTTGATTACTTTTTCTCCATTTAAAATGCCAAACTTATCATTATAATCCCAGAGCATTACAGGGATATCAAATTTTTTCATTAGGCCTGTAATATCTCTAAGGTAGGCAGATTTTGCTTTGGCTGATGCTAAATTGATGACCCCCGTTTCTGTACAGATAAGTGGTAAATTTTGCTTATTGGCTTCTTCTTTGATCTTTTTAATCCGCATATACAGGTAATCATAATTAGACTCCCTGGGGAATCTTTCAAATTCTTTGATTATTTCTGAATCAGGTGCTGCCCCTATTAATTCAGGCATTTTTCTTTTCTTGAAGGGATAGGGGAGGCCGGTCATATAGGTTTTCTCTTTGGTCCATTCGGCTCCTTGGTGCGTAAATACATAGGGCTCATAAAAATGAAAAGTATAGAGCAGCTTTCCATCATCGGTAGATAGTTTACCCATATTCAGCAATTCATTGATGCCATTGTAATTGGCTCCTCCAATGATAAAAATTCTATCTGGGTCTTCTTTTCTTAGTTCTCTCACCAAAGTGGTTGCGGTAGACTTCCATATATCCATATCGGTGGTGGGTTCATTGTATAACTCTAAAAAAAGTTTTTCGTAAGAAAATTCCCGCATATAACTGATGACCTGTTTCCAGATTTTAATGATTCTTTCCGTTTCGGTTTCCTTATTTTGGTTCGTTAGCTTGCCATAATGGTATACAATTACCAGTTTTAGATTCAATCTTCTACAGTTCATATAGGTTTCATGCAATTTTTGAAGAATCTGTTCGTTTAATTGAACGGATCCTTCCCTCATGAAGTAATCAAATGCCACTGGTAACCTTACGGTTTCAAATCCAGCTTCAGCAATTGATTCTAGCATTGGGCGAATATTGGTCTTTAAAAGTTGCTCCTGGCTTTGCCAGTACTGCTCAAATAAAGAAATATTTACCCCCTGACCTAGTGATTGGGAGATCTTGCGAAGTGCTTCAGATGTTTGCGTTTGAGCGGGTTTTAATCCAACCCCAAAGAGGAAAAGGTAAATCGTAAGTACTAAAGTTCTTCGTAACACGTTTTAAAATTAGTTTGAATAATATTTTACCAGTTGTAGATAAGTACCCATGATCGATTACCATCGGATTCCTTATGTAAATATAGACCGCGCTAAACTTTTTAACGAATTAGTTAAGCGAGGTGCTTACTATTCTAATGTAGCCGTGTGGACTTTAATGTTCTCACTTCCCTTATTCTGGTTATTGGATGTACTTTTTATGAAGGAAGATTGGGTATTCCTTTTGATCATCCGATTGATTTTCTTTAGCATTTCTTATTTCTTTTACATTTTTGGCACCAAGAAAAGATGGGGCCATGAATTGATATTAAACTTAGTGGTTGGGGTAAATATTGCATTGGTCTCTATGATTTGTGGTATTGTTCCTGTTTCCTTAGCCATGCCTTATTATTTATTAGCATCTATTATGATGCTTCTGTTAAACACGATTCTTTTCTGGAGGCCCATTTTTGCTCAGCTTCATGCGGCTATTTCTTTTACCATTATTCTTTTCATGTATTCACTCAATAACCAAACGGGTGGATATAGTAGTTTGATATCGAATGGAGGTGGAGTTTACTTTCTAGTTTCTGCTTTCTCTATTATGATTGCTTTTAATCGTTACCAAATTGTTAGAAGAGAAACAGAAAAGAACCTGATTATTGAAGAGTCTAACCGTCGTTTATTAGAGCAGAACGAAAAAATTAACGACCAACACCATATCATTGATGAAAAGAATCGCCGTCTAAAAGAGCTGAGCGATTATCGCCAGAACACCCTGAACATCATGATTCACGATCTTAAGAATTTTGTTGGGTCTAATCAGATTTCTATTGATTTAATTAATAGAAAAAGCAGCAATTTAACCAGCGATCAAAAAGAAATACTGAGCTATATCACGATGGGTAATGAAAAACTACATTACCTGAGTCAAAAATTGGCAGAGTCTGCTGAAGCAGATACGGGTAAGATTACCTACCATATGGAAAACTTCGATATTATTCCAGAAGTAGAAAAAGCTGCCATTACTTTGGTAGATGCTGCCAGCATTAAGCAAGTAAACCTGCAAGTTCACCTTTCTCCTTCCGAAGTAATGGTCAATATTGATAAAATATTTTTACGTCATATATTATTCAAGCTACTTTCTAACGTTATTAGGTTTATCCAAAAGGGTTCTTCGGTGAGTATTCATGCCAATGACCTTGATGGGGCCTGTATTATTGAGATCATCAATAAAACGGCTAACCCCATTGGGATGGAAAAATTAGATGAATACTTTAGTCGATTAACCAATCCCAATCGGTCTGATTTGGCCACCAACCAATCGGGCATGGGATTTTCCATTGCAAAGCAGCTAACCGAAGATATGGGTGGCTCGCTTACATACGAAAGCAATGTAACTGTTGGAAACTATTTTAAACTCAAATTCAAACTGGCTTAGTTTAAATACCCGCAATCATGAAAACAAAATCTTCCCTGCTCGTACTTTTCCTGCTAATAGCAGGAAGTATTATTGCCCAGGATTTCAAAACCCGCTCTCTGGAAGCAATGGGGTACAGAAATGAATCTATTATGGGAATTAATGGTGCCATTTCATACTTCTTAAAGCTTCAGCCTAGGGATGATGTGGATCGTACGAACTTGATTCTTCAGGTAAAGCCATCACAGGTTTTAAGAGAAGATATGTCTACGATTACTGTTTCATTAAAAGACGAACCAGTTTATACTACTCGTTTAGTGGCCGATGCCATTGACTCGGTAATGACCATTGTTATTCCTTTGAATAAGCGTTATGTGCAGGAAGATGGTCGTTTTATTAAACTAAGAATAGACGCCAAGATGGCTATGTCTGATGAGTATTGTAAAGACGTAGACAATCCGGCTATTTGGGTTACAGTGAGAAACTCTTCTTACTTAGAGGTGGTAAAACAAGAGAGGTCCTCATACAATCATAGTCTTAAAGAAACTATATCAGAATATAATTCCGTTTCTACTCCAGTGAATGCAGACTTGGATGATTTGACCAGTGGTGCCATCGTATTTGCTTTATTAAAGCAAAAAGGTGGATTAGAAGAAATTTCAACTGACAATTTTAGAAATACCGATTCTTCTGTTGGAACAAAAGTAATAACTGGTTTGTACAACAAACTCCCTCCTTATATTCAGGCTCAATTACCTGATTTCAAAAACGGTCAGGGGCTGATAAAAAATATTGATTTTGGTAATGGTAATGAAGTATTCGTCATAACAGGAAAAGACCAGGATGGATATCGGAAAGCAATTTATACCATGACCAATTACAAGATAATCAATGGTAGTTTTACAAATACCATGGTTGTGGATGCGGGTCCTCCTTCTTATTTTGATAAGAACCAATTGCCTGTGGTATTCTCTTTAGAAGAATTGGGAGGTACGCCAAAATTAATGGAAGGTATTGGTGCGCTTAAAACCAACTATGCCTTCTCTTTGGCCGATTACAATGCCATTCCTAAAAAACTAACTTTCCACTTAGAAGCCATGTTGTCTTTATTAAAAGAAGGTGACCGTGGGTTCTTGAACGTTTATTTGAATGATAACTTGGTATTCAGTACCGACTTACACGATAAAACCAGCTTTAATGGCGATATAGAATTAAAGCCCTATTTACTTACTAAAAATAACTCGCTGGTAGTTGAAATGCGTTTCCACGGTGCAGGGGGTATTTGTAAGGAAGGATTCTCTAACTTCTTTGGTTTCATTGATACCAAAACATCTAACCTGGTTTTCTCAGGTGAAAAAGTAAACGAGTTCTACAACTTCTTTAACTATCCGGGTGAATTTAGAAAGAAAGCATTGCGTTGTATAGTAACCCCTTCATTATTGCCTTATTTGGCCGCCTCAATGGGTGAATTAGTATATCAATTAAATACGGCTACCCTTGCTGCCAATTATTTATTCATTCCTGAGTTGGTGTCTTCTGATAAAGCCAATTTAAATGATATGGCGAATATGAACGCCATTGCATTATTGCATAGAAATGATCCATTGATTAAGAACTTCGAGAAAAACTTACCTGTACAATTTAATAGAGATTTCCAATTGTATAAAGACATCAGTGGAGAAACTTCTTACTCCATTAATGACTTCTCTAACTCGGGTATTGCCCAAATTTTCCGACAGGGTAGCTCTACATTCTTATTGGTAAGTGCATTAGGTGATTCTAGTATCAGTGACGCATTTGAAGGAGTAATCAAGAGCTTTGGTTCTCAATACTCTGCTATTGAAAGTAATGTATGTATTGCCAACAGTAAGGGTAAGAGTAATTTCTTCTTTAAACTTCCCGACAATGCCGGATTGGTTACGTATAGAGGAGATAAAAATAATATGGCGATGCTTTGGAATAAATACAAATACTTTATGTTGGGTGGTTTAGCCATCTTACTAGTACTTGGATTCTTCTTCATTAGAAAGCGTGTTAAAAAATCTCAAGAGATTGTTTAATTGGTTCCTTAAAAATCCGTAGCGTCTATGCCAGTTTGTGCCTTGAATAATATGATTAGTGTGGGCTTGTTTACCACGGCCAAACTGGAAGAAATTGACGTGATTGCAGATGAGTTTGATTATGCGCAAATAAAGGCTGCGCTTAACTTTGGGTACCTTACCCGAAAATTATATGTGTCTTTTTTAGAGCGTTCAGGGTTTCCGTTGGTAGACGTGCGCAACGAAGTATTAGATGAAAGCTTTGTAGAGCAATGTGACCTGCTGCACCTGAACGCTTTTTTATATTTACCCATGCGCAATGATGGCAAGGGCAATTTGTTGGTAGCTGCTGCCGATCCAATGGATGAACGTTTACAAGGAATCTTAGAAATTAAATTCAATACCAAGGTTAAACTGGTAGCCGCTTCTGATTTGGATATCACTTGGATGGTTCATAAACTCAGAGGTGAATACTATGTGAAGGAATCGGTTTTTAGTTTGATGCGCAAAGATCCTGAGAGTTCTGGGCTTACTACATTTACCGATGCGCAACTATTATTTATTTTTATTGCCATTGCATTTGCCTTGTTGTTGCTAACTGTCAACTTTGTTAATAGCTTTATTTTCTTTAACCTCTTCTTTAGTTTTGTATTTCTCTTCTCGATTGTATTTAAATTATACATTGCACTGAAAGGATCAAAATATGAATTGGTTGAAGTAGTAACTAAGGAAGAAGTGAAAGCAGTAAAGAATGATACACTTCCAGTGTACACCATTCTTCTTCCGGTTTACAAAGAAGACAAACTCATTCGTAAACTTATTTGGAACCTTCGAAGCTTAGACTATCCTCGTGGTAAATTAGACGTTAAATTATTAATTGAAGAGGACGACGATAAAACCTTGAACGCAGTAAGAAACCTCGATTTCCCTGCCAACTTTGAAACAATTGTGGTTCCCTTTCATATGCCTAAAACCAAGCCTAAAGCTTGTAATTACGGGCTTTTCTTTTGTAAAGGCATTTACTTAACTATTTATGATGCGGAAGATGTACCTGATTCTGATCAGTTAAAAAAAGTAGTAAGTCTATTTAGAAAATTGCCAAAAGATTATGTGGTACTGCAAGGTGCTCTTAACTATTTTAATAAGAATGAAAATCTGCTTACTAGAATGTTCACTTTAGAATATTCTTATTGGTTCGATTATATGTTGCCGGGTTTACAATCACTAGACGTACCCATTCCTTTAGGGGGAACTTCTAATCATTTTAAATTAGATAAGTTAAAAGAATTGGGTGGTTGGGATCCGTTTAACGTAACGGAAGACGCCGATTTAGGGGTGCGTGTATTTGAGAAAAGATATAAAGTAGGCGTGGTAAATAGTACCACTTTAGAAGAAGCCAATAATGAACCTTTTAACTGGATTAGACAGCGTTCTCGTTGGATTAAAGGGTATATGCAAACTCTGTTGGTACATATGCGTAATCCAATTCGTTTGGTGAATAAAATTGGATGGAGAGGTTTCTTCGGATTCAACTTCTTCGTAGGATTTACGCCCATCACTTTCTTGCTTTATCCGGTATTATTAGGATTCTACATTATCTATATCATTTTTGATTTACAAACAGTGCGGATTTTGTTCCCCGACTGGGTATTGTATATTTCTATTTTCAACTTTGTGGCGGGGAATACCCTCATGATTTATGTAAATATGCTTGCCGTATTTAAGCGCAGATTCTACGAGTTAATTTTATTTGCATTGGTCAATCCATTTTATTGGTTAATGCACTCTATAGCTGCTTACAAAGGATTATGGCAATTGATTTATAAACCATTTTATTGGGAGAAGACCAATCATGGATTAACTAAAATGTCGCATTCATCATCTGCTGCTGCAGCAGCAAATGCAAATGAAGTATAATGAAGTTCAGGAGTCAACAATTAAGGGTGGTGTCTTTGCTGCTGGTAATTTATTACCTCTTCTTGGCATGGATGTTTAACAGAACCGGATACGAGCATTCTGAAAGACTATTCTATTCCGAGAAATTAAAATTGTTGTTTGAGTATAGTGAAAATACTTTGTTAACCTTAGGTACTACTTTCCCTACTACTTCTTTTTTAATTAATGTCATTTTTGCGCCCTTCGGTTATTTATTTGCTCCGGTAGCTTCTTCCATTGTATTAATGTCTTTCTTGTTTTTCTTTATGGCCAAAGACATTAATGGGTCAGGACTTCCTGCAAGAACAATGATCATTTCTTTGTTGGCATTGTTTTTACTTCATCCTCAATTTATTTTTGCCGCCACTAGTGGAAGAAATGTAGCAGCCATCATGCTCTTTACTTATTTACTCTTTAGGAGTTTGTTCTTTTATTATAAAAATCAAACGACCTATTATTTATCCTTGGCGAGCTTGTACTTGGGTGCATTGATATTTTCGGAGATTAAATTTCTTTGGATGATTTTGGGCTTCTTGCCCTTTGTGGTATTGGTTTCTATTGAGGGGATTAAAACCGCTAAGGGAGAGCCAGTCGTATTTCAGTATTACCAAGCACTCAACAATCGATCGCTAAGAAGAAAGTTGGTAAACAGAACAGTCTCTTTGTATTTTATCCTTTATTTATTGCCTTTGGCGGCAGTGTTTTTGTTTAGGGTATTGAATCAGTCTCACGCAGGTGATCCAACTTATTTTTTGAGTAGCCAATATTCTAACTGGCGCGTAACCGGGGTTTCTACTATTACCAATATTTTAGAAAGGGGTTCAGGGGATAACTTGAATAAGCAAACCCAAATTATATTTCCACTTTTCACTATTTTTTTAGCTCCGATTTTTATTTCTTCCATGATTTTGTTTAAAGGAAAATTGTATGAGCTCTTAACCATTTTTACTCCTTTGATTTTTACCTCCATTGTTCTCATAGATATTCAATATTATTTAACCACGGAGTACTTTGTAATTATTCCTGTTCTATCTTTCGTTGCCCTGAATTTTGCATCGGGTATTAAGTTCAATCGTTTCATGTCTTCCATTATTATTTTAATTGGAACAGGGTTAAGTTTACTTGGAGGTTTCTATTATTTCAAAGAAACTTCCGATTTTGACGAACAGCGTTTCGTTAAAATGATTACCAATACGCCTAGTTGGATCGGAGCAAAAAAGGATTCTGAAGAAAAAATATTGGCCGATTATATCGGGTCTGTAAAATCTGCTGAAAGACCTGTTTTAGTTGATGATGCCGCCGCATATGGTGTGGTTGCGCACTTAGATAATTTAGAAGGATTAGTGATGCCTTTACAGAAAAACTTCATCACCGTTATTGAAAACCCGGCACTTTCCGTAGAGTATATTCTAATAGCAAAACGGCATAACCTCAAACACAATTTTACGGCAATGAATGCCTATAATATGATTGTGATGAGAGATCGGTTGAACCTGAGGTCCAACCGAGTCTTTGAAACAGAAAACTGGATTGTGTATTCTATTCGTTAGTTACGAATAGGTCTTCCGCTTTTTAATACACTTTGTATTCTTTCTAGCGATTTCTTTTCACCACATAAGCTTAAGAATGCTTCTCTTTCTAAATCTAAGAGGTATTGCTCGCTTACCAATGTTTGTTCACTCAAATCTCCCCCACACATTACATAAGCCAACTTACGCGCTACCAACGCATCGTGATCGGTAGCATAGCCGCCCCTCCACATTCCATTGATACCGGCCAGCATTGCTCCCAATCCTGATTTGCCTAATACTTTGATATCTGTTCTTTGAACAGGTGTATTATAACCCGCTTCATGTAATTCTAAAACAGATTTTTTGGCTTCTGCTATTCTTCTTCCAATATTCATTACCACTTCATCGGTACCCGGTCTAAGAATACCCATTTCAAATGCTTCTTGTGCAGAAGTGGCCACTTTTGCAGTAGCAATGGCAAAGAATCTTTTCTTTAATGTATTGGTTTCTGGCTCGTCTTCGTGTAACTCATCCGATGCACGTAAGGCAAACTCTTTGGTTCCACCACCACCTGGTATTAATCCTACCCCTAATTCTACTAAACCAATATAAGTTTCTGCAGCAGCACAAACTTTGTCTGCATGCAAATTCATTTCGCATCCACCGCCCAATGTTAATCCATGAGGGGCCGTTACTACTGGTACACTTGAATAACGTAATCGCATCATACTATTTTGGAACATGCGAATGGCCATATCTAATTCTTCGTATTCTTGTTCAATCGCTAGCATGAAAATCATACCTACATTGGCCCCTGCACTAAAATTGGGTCCTTCGTTGGCTATTACCAATCCTTTAAAACTTTCTTCTGCTTTAGTGATGGCTTTGTTTACTCCTTCTAATACTTCACCACCCATGCTGTTCATTTTAGTGCTCCATTCCAATCCCGCAACTCCATCTCCAATATCATACATTCTACATGCACTATTTTTCCAAACCAAATTATCACTGTGGTTTTTCAAGATCAAGAAAGACTCTCCGCCAGGGATTGCTTTGTATGATTTTGTGGCCACATCGTAATACAATCTCTTTCCATTCTCCACTTTATAAAAATGGGTAGCACCTGTTGACAACATTTCTGTAACCCATGGTGCCACTGTATATCCAGCTGCTTGCATGGCTTCTACTGTTTTGGCAACACCTACGGTATCCCATGATTCAAAAGCACCAATTTCCCATCCAAATCCTGCCATCATTGCATCATCTACTCTGTAAACTTCATCGCTGATTTCTGGAATTCTAAAAGAGATATAAGAGAATAAAGAATAATGAAATGCTCTGTAAAATTCACCTGCTTTATCAGGTGCAGCACTCAACATTTTTATTCTTTGTTTTAAATCTTCTATTGGTTTTGCTGCTTCCAGGCTGGCGAATTTTGGCTTAACCCTTGTACCATATTCCATGGTAGCCAAATTCAAGGTTAATATTTCTTTTCCTGTAGCTGATTTTATTTTTTTGAAAAAACCTTGACCTGTTTTATCGCCCAACCAATTATTGGTGGTGATGGTATCTAACCAAGCAGGTATGGTAAATATTGCTTTTGCTTCGTCATTGGGACAGTTGTCTGCAACGCCTTTGGCTACTTTTACCAATGTATCAATTCCAACTACATCTGCTGTTCTGAAAGTAGCCGATTTTGGACGACCAATAATGGGGCCTGTTAGTGCATCAATTTCATCTACACTTAGCTTTTGCTTGTCCATGATATGGAAAATACTCATGATGCTGAATACCCCAATTCTATTGGCAATAAAAGCAGGCGTGTCTTTACAAAGCACCGTGGTTTTACCTAAATGAACATCACCATAGTGCATTAAGAAATCAACTACTTCCGGGTCGGTAAATGGAGTAGGAATGATTTCTAATAAACGTAAATAACGGGGTGGATTAAAAAAGTGTGTACCGCAGAAATGCTTTTTAAAATCATCCGATCTTCCCTCTGCCATCATATGAATGGGAATGCCCGAAGTATTAGAAGTGATAAGGGTTCCAGGCTTTCTGAATTTTTCTACTTTCTCATAAATCAATTGCTTAATATCTAAGCGCTCTACTACTACTTCTATAATCCAATCGCAACTGGCAATATCTTTCATATTGTCGTCGAAGTTGCCTGTCTTAATTCTATTGACTACCGACTTTGTAAACACCGGGGAAGGGTTGCTTTTGATGGCAGCTGTTAATGCGTCGTTCACTAATTTATTTCGTTCTGCGGGCTTGGTACTTTCTGCTGCTGCAGCCGGAACCATATCTAATAATAATACTGGTAAACCTATTCCTGCAAAATGACAGGCAATTCTAGAACCCATTACGCCGCTTCCTAATACCGCAACTTTTTTAATTGAACGTTTCATTATTGAATAATTTATGGTCAAGTATCTGCCAAGCTTGGCTCAGCAAAATTAGTTAGTTATGCAACTATTTTCCGAAGATAAGGTAAATTTTTTCCGGGGGCTCAGTTATAGCAAAAAAAAATATCAAATCTTTCGAGGGGAAAAATTTGATATTGAATGCATTGGTTTTTCGAGAATCTTACTCCTCTGATACTGCAGCGCCCTTGTAAGCAAAATACAAACAAACAAGGTAAACTGCTAATAATACATATACTAGCATAATCGGGGGGATTTTATTAATACTAATTTAGGTAGAAAATAAATCCATCTGAATATTTTTATGTTAACATTTGTGAATAAAGGAGATTTTAATATTTCTTGACAAGTATTTTACAAGAATTGAAAATAAATCTTCAACAAAATGGTACAAACGTTTTTTTGACCGCTGTTTTTACCTAATTGCCTTTTAAAATTTAAGCACGCTCATTATGGAGGTTAAACGTATTTTTGAAATATGGAGATTAGCCTTAAAACCATTCAGCATTTGGCGCATTTGAGCAGACTTCAAATTAATGAAGACCAGGCTGCCCAGTACCAAACCGATATGCAGAAAATGGTTGTTTTTATTGAGAAACTACAAGAACTCAATACAGATGGAGTTGAGCCACTGCTAATGGTTTCGGACGGTTCAACTGCTTTAAGAGCCGATCTTTTAACTGAAAGCCTTACTGCCGAAGAAGCGCTAAAAAATGCTCCTTCACACGACCAACAATACTTTAAAGTACCTACGGTTATTAAAAAATAAACTGATTATGTCTACAGAATCCATCATACATCTTGAAGGAATTGAAAAAAGCTATTTCATGGGGAACCAAGCGATTCCTGTATTAAAAGGGATTAACCTAGATATTTTTAAAAATGAATATGTAGCATTGATGGGGCCTTCTGGTAGTGGGAAGAGTACGCTCATGAATATATTAGGCTGCTTAGATTCACCTACTGGTGGTAAGTATATTTTAAATGGGAAAGACGTGAGTAAAATGCTAGACGATGATTTAGCAGAAGTTCGTAATACCGAGATTGGGTTTGTATTTCAGCAATTTAACCTATTGCCTCGTTTAAGTGCGGCAGAGAATGTGGCACTGCCTTTAATATACGCGGGGGTGTCTAAAAAAGAAAGATTAGATCGTGCATTAGAAGCCTTAGATAAAGTAGGCTTGGCCGATCGTTCACATCACAAATCGAATGAATTAAGTGGTGGTCAAATTCAAAGAGTAGCCATTGCCCGAGCTTTGGTCAATAATCCCTCCATATTATTAGCGGATGAACCTACTGGTAACTTAGATTCTAAAACCTCCGTAGAAGTAATGCAGATTTTTGGAAAACTCCAAGCTGCTGGAAATACCGTGGTGCTGGTTACCCACGAAGAAGATATTGCAGCTTATGCACATCGTGTGGTAAGATTAAGAGACGGATTGGTGGAAAGCGATACTACAAAACCTTAATTTGCCGAACATTTGAGCAACTCTATTGTAATCAATGCTCACTTAGATACTATGGCTATTAAGATTTATACAAAAACAGGCGATTTAGGCAAAACTTCATTGATTGGTGGAACCAAAGTTCCTAAAAGTCATATCAGAATTGATACATATGGCACTGTAGATGAATTAAATTCATGGATTGGCGTTGTAAGCGATTATACCCCTGATGAACATATTAAGACCGTTTTAAAAGAAATTCAAGATCGATTATTTACGGTTGGTTCTTCTTTGGCTTGTGATCCTGAAAAGGAACCCTTGATGAAGATTCCTGATTTAAAAGAATCGGATATTGAATTTTTAGAAAAGGAAATGGATGCCATGAATGAGGAACTTCCTGCCATGAAATTTTTTGTTTTACCTGGAGGACATTTGGCTATTTCTCAATGCCATGTTGCCCGTTGTGTTTGCAGAAGGGCAGAGCGTTGCTGCGTAAACATGCAAGAGCAGGATATTTTTGTAGACCCCCTTGTGATTAAATATTTGAACAGATTAAGCGATTATTTATTCGTGCTTTCTCGCTTTCTAGGTCACCAGATGGGTATTGATGAAATTCCTTGGAAGCCTCGAGTATAAAGGACTTTCAGCTATTTTTTACATCATTAATCTTGGAACAAACCATCGCGCATATGCAGTACCCTTGTGCTGAGTGCAGCCAATTCTTCGTTATGCGTTACGATTAAAAAAGTAGTTCCAAAGTCTTGGTTTATTTGGGTAAACAATTGATGCAATTCTCTTGCATTACTGCTATCTAAATTTCCTGTTGGCTCGTCTGCAAAAACGATGAGTGGCTCATTAATTAAAGCCCTTGCAACCGCAACTCTTTGCTGTTCTCCGCCGGAGAGTTCATTGGGTTTATGGTGGATACGATCCCCCAATCCCAATATTCCTAATAATTCAATGGCTCGTTTTTTAACTTGTTCTCTAGGATGATTAGCAATCCAACCAGGGATACAAACATTTTCCAATGCATCAAACTCGGGCAACAAATGATGAAATTGAAAAATAAAACCAATATGCTTATTCCTAAATGTTGCCAACTGACTGCTGGAAAGCTTGGTTAAAATTTGCCCATCTATTTCAATTTGGCCACTATCAGGACTGTCTAGCGTGCCTAAAATATGCAGCAATGTGCTTTTTCCAGCTCCAGATGAACCTACAATACTGACCATTTCACCCTTTTCTATTGAAATATTAACCCCTTTTAATACGTGGAGGGGTCCAAAATTTTTGGTAATGGCGGTTGCTTTTAGCATGAAAAGGGATTATTTATGGAGCAAATTAACCATTTCTTCAGAGATGGGTAAAACTCACATTTGGATATATCATTTATACGGTTACTTTTGCAAAAATAATCGAGACTATGTTTTGGACATTAGAATTAGCAAGTTATTTAGAAGAAGCTCCCTGGCCTGCTACCAAGG
>CALRUG020000071.1:0-16180 GCA_943371295.1 Synechococcus sp. UW140
CTCCTGAATTTCCTAGCCCTGGTACAATTAGAAATTTTATCAATACTTGGAAGAATAAATTGGGCTAGTATGAATATAATATATTTTATTTAATATAATTCATTATCCATCGCTTTAATGTCTTGCAACTTAGGTAAGGGTCTTATGAGAGTTTTTTTCTTTTTATAACTCAGTAGTTTATTAGTGTCATAACGTTCCAATTTTTCGATTCTTACCCCAGTTGATAAATTAAAATCGATGGTGGTCATTTCGCCTTGACCGTCGGATGAAACTTCTGAATACCCAATTAGTTCAAAGTTTCCCTTTTGAAATCTAAATTTATGTTCAAAATTTCCTCGCAATAAATCAAATCTCACACTTAGTACCCCTTTACTGATTGATATCTCACCAAACTCATTTCCTGTTCTATATCCTTCTCTGCCATCAGGATATTGAGGTTCTATGATTTTTGTACTAGTTACAATGAGTTTATATTTCCCATTGGGTTCTTTAAAAAATACTTGTAGCCTGTAAGGTGCATTCTCATTTAATGTATCCTGTGTTACTATTGCTTTGTCTGGAAGACTGTCTTTATTTAAGTCTCCTTCCACTTCCATTACTTTATGGTTGAATTTATAGTTGGTAGGTGCTGTTTGAGTATAGCCGTTTAGATGGGATAATAGAAATAGGATTTGGAAGAGGTGTTTCATTGTTGATTTTTAGCTTTTTGAATACAATAAGAGGTGATTTTTTGAATTTGATTGTTCTCGTCAAACTCATATATATCACAAGCTGAAACAAATGAAACTCGTTGGTTGTCTCTCAGAAACTCGGCAGTTCCATTAATTACTACTTTATTTCCTTCAGCTATTATGTTCAGTGTTTTAAAGTCAGTTGTCACAGATTTGAAGTAATTACCTACTTGCTCGCAATTTTCACTGATTGCTTGTTTACCTATAAAAGTATCTTCTTCTACAATAGTCCAAACTGCTGTGTCCGAAATGAACTTGTATGTTTTTTCAAATTCTCCATTTGAGAAAGCTTTTGCTATTTCTGTTTTTATCATATTTTTTAATACTATTTTATTTTAGATCAAAGACTTTCAATATTTTCCACTTACCGCCATCTTCTTGTTCTATTAGGCTTATTTTATTGAATATTAATTTAGATGGCAGATTTAGTTTTTTAATCTCTTGAAATATTCTATCTGTACACGTTGAATTTCTTGGGTGCATTAAAGTTATGTGCGGTTCTTGTTTTCGTGGATCAGCGTATAGACCAAATAAAACTTGTCTCCTTAAACTAAGAAATTCAGCATTGTCTCCCTTTGCTGGAAGTAAAACACCCTTGCCGCTGTCAAACCTTATTGCTTTACCAAAATCAATAGTGATTTCTTCACATGCTAATGAAAGCAAGTTTAATATTACTTGCTCAAGGTTTTCTATTTCGTCTTCTCTACAGAGTGTTACGTGAGAATTTATCAGCTCAAATTGAATTGGGTTAAACTCTCGTCTTACCAGTTCAATTATTTCAGCATCTTTTGAATTAACAAATAGTGTTAACTGTCTACGCATGTTTTTAGCCAACTTGTGTCAAACTTTTGAAATATTAGTGTGTGTCATTTTACGTTTGCAACCAACGTCCGTAGCTTAACGCAGTGAAAGATAATTCCTACTGTTACCTTGGCCATTGATAAAAGCCAAACTTGCGCAAAGCCTTATATTACCTGCTACCCTGCTTTCAGTTCGAAGATTGTGATCTAGAGATTACCAAGACAGATTGTTCATGCTCATTTGAGCACTGAAAGTATTAGCTTTTTCTGTATAAGTGTATTCTTCATTGCCTTTTCCCTGACTTTAGGGTCGTCACTGTTTATTAGAGCAAAATATTCAACAGGAACAACCTGCCACGATAACCCATATTTGTCTTTGCACCATCCACAAGAACTTTCTTGACCACCATTTTTAGTTAAAGCCTCCCAATAATAATCTGTTTCAGCTTGGTCTTTGGTATTTATAACAAGAGAAACCGACTCATTAAATTTTTGAAATGGCCCTGCAGCCAAAATGCTTAATTCCATGCCAGCAATTTCAATAACAGCTGTTTCAAAATCTCCGCCTCCTACTTCTGGTGGGTTGCTGTATTTGTGATGTTCTTTTAGTTTACCGTCTTTAAATATGGCAAGGTAATAGTCGGCAACTGCTTTCGCATCTGTTGTCTCTACCCAAATTGAAGGTGTTATTTTTTGAGTAATCATTTTTGTATTCGGATTATTGGTCTAACTTGTTTCTAAAGTTTGGTTGATTGTAAGGTCCTTGGCAGTTTATTTTTGTTGTCAATTTTGTTTTAGTATTATACAAAAGTATTCCTTCAGTTTTATTGTCAAGTTGGTCAATAAGTTCACCACTGTCATTCCATATTGAAGATTTTCCTGCACATTCATAACCGCCTGATTGTCCAATAAAATTTGCCATAAAAACAGTCATTTTGTGTTTCTTGGCAATGTTAGATAGTTTATTTATGTCTTCATCTATTCCATTAACTGAATTCAAAACACTTGCTATATAAATATTTGCATTGTTACGTTTAGCATTTTCAGAATGTTCAGGATTGGATAATTCATAACAAATTGCTGGCGCAATAGTGTTTTCATTGTCAAAGTGTATAACAAGAGGATTGTTTGCTATAGTAAAAATTCCTATTTCACTTGGAAATAAATACTGTTTTGAATAAGTCAATCGCTCTTTATTAGGCTGAAAAATAATCATACTTATAAATATATCATTTCCTGTTTTAGTTGGAATTCCACAGCCGATAATTATTTTGTTATTATCACTTAAAAATTGAAAAACATCAAGTCTTTCGTCTGATTGGGTAGTTGCCAATTCTTTTGCTAAATCTGGTTCGTATCCTGTTAGTGAAAGTTCTGGAAATACAATAATGTCGGCACTTTGCTCAATTGCAGTTTGAATAAGTTGTTTATGGATTTCAATGTTTTTGTCAATGTCTCCTTTTTGAGGATTTGTTTGTCCGATACAAATTTTCATTTCTGTCTGCTATTATCTTTTTATGCTATCGTTTAGTTAAACTGCCACTAACGTTCATGCCTTTACGCTGGTTGGACAATCCTTGTTACTATTGCTGTCTTGGCCATTGCTGAAAGCCTAACTGGCGTAAAGCCTTTTGTTAGTGGTAGTTTGTGATATTCGCTTAATTATTGTTGCATTGTAACTTTTAGGTCTCTAAAATACCCCTCTGTGCCAACGTCCACAAAAAAACCAATAGCACCCGAAGCGTCTGCACCATGTTTAAGGTCATTGACAATAAGAGAAGGTTGTTTGTTGTTGTTCAGAAATAGTTTGGCTTGATTACCCTTAACAATTATTTTCATTTTTATCCATTCATTTAATCCCATATCTGCATAAGACTCGTACATTTCAGGACTTTCTTTTCTTAACCTTTGAAATTTATATTCTGGAAATGAAAAGTATTGAATTGAGTGATTGCGTCGCAATTGATCATCTGCTCTACCATTTGTTGGGCGTATGTAAATGCATTCAAATTTGGAATCATTGTCATTAATTCTAAACGCTAGTCCAATAAACCCACGATCTGTTGGTGTGGCTGTTGGCAATAACCGACTTAAAACATTTACTTCAATTGTGCCATCTTTAAAGCCAATGTTTTTTATTCGTACAAATGTTGGTTCGTCAGCTTCTTTTATAGTTGAATCCTTAATTACTTTAACAACAGTATTACCCTGAAACTTCTGAGTTGACATATACACCCTGTTAGCTACAAGATTGCCTTCAACCAATTTTATTAGTTGAGCATATATCCCTTCTGTTATTAAAAGATTAAGAAGAAGAAAAATCATTAATTTTTTCATTTGTTAAATATTATGAACAGTCAATATTTTTGGGGTGAACAACAAAATTGCTACTAACGTCCGTGGCTTTAGTTTTATTCTTCTAAATAGTCGGGGTTGTCAAATTTAATTTTAGTTATACTTTTAAGAGGAATGAATTTTTTATTTTTATAATCAATTGACCAGATTGATAAAACCTTATCTATTTTTTCTTTCCTGCTGTCAAAAAATTTAGCCAAGTAGTTCTTTTCTACTTTATCACTGTCAAGTTTTATTCTTACTATTGATACTTTAATATTAGGATTATAATTTTCAAAAAGTATTTCGTCTGTTATTTCAAATACTGCTTCTCCCTTAATTGTCCTATAAAGCATTTTTTCAAAAAGTATTTTAAATTTCCCTTGAATGCATTTGTCAATATTGGTTGTGAGGGAACAAATTGCTAAGCTATCATCATTTTCGTTCTCTGAAATAATTTGACCCCAACAATAAAAAAGGTTTTTAATGTTTTTGTCTTCGGTAGTTTTTCCTATAAAACTGCTATCTAGCTGAATTGTTTTGCTATTGGTTGACTTTGTCTTACTTAAAGGATTTTTTTCAGTTGCTTTCTGTCCGAATGAACTAATTGTAGAACTAAATATAAATACAACTAAAAGTTTGAAAGAAATAGTCTGCATAATTATTATTTGTCTTGGAAGAAGGGTCTTCAAAAATTACTGCCAACGTAACGCGCTTGGCGAAGTGGCGGGATCGCCGCTTACTTTCACCCGGGCTTACTGTTGCTGATTAAAGCTATGAATTTGATTTTATATTCCAATGACCAACAAAGATCCTAATTGCTGGAACAAAAGCCGATGTTAGATTCTAAAGATGAAAGACTCCTTACCTATGCCGCCATTTTGCCAAACGCCATGTTGTGTGCAGGCATTCTTGGTTATGGTAACTCAACTTGTCTATGTTGTTTTACAATTAAATAGTTGACAATAATTACAGATACTTTTGGAAGTAAAAGCATTGTAAAAAAAGCTAAATAAGATATTGTCACAGTTGGTGGAGGTGCTGCTAATGTAAAAATGTGATTACCTAATGCACTGTCTGGGAAAATATAGTTCTGTGTCAAGTTCCAACCATAATGAATGGCGAAAGGAATGAGTAATGTAAATGTTCTTGCATAAGAATATGCTAATAATAGTCCCATAGCAAATGTGAAAGCAAAAACAATAATCATTTGTGTCATATTGCCCCAAACTCCAGCATTTATCCAATGCAATACTGCAAAAATTATAGATGAAATAATAACAGCTTTAGTATGACCTATTTTTTTAATTAGAATGTAAAGTAAGGCACCGCTGCAAAGTAATTCTTCTGTCAAAACTGTCCTGAACTGATACCAAGTTTCAAGTAAAATTGACTTTGTGGTCAAAGACTGTGCTATTATGTATTCTTCTTTTGCAAAGTACATTCTCAAAAGAAAAGCTGTCGCAGAAAGTATGGCAGAAACAATAAAAAGGATTGTGAAATATTTTAGTCTTTCTTTTGTAGGTGTCAAGCCTAAAACCGATAAGTTACCTTTTTCAAAAAGCCAAATTAGTAACCAAGAAATTGCAAGCAGTCCAATTAGTTGTAACATTTTGTTCTTTTAAATTTTAGGGTGTGTCAACTTATGCTTGCACACAACACTTAAATATACGCTACTCAGCCTTTGAAAGTAAAAAATTGTAGCCCTATAAATGTGTATATTATTATAGTTATTGAATTGTCATTTCGTAAATACAGTTGTACATTTTAAATTGTCTGTTATAAAACAGTAGTTATACATTTAGTATTACTTAATGCTTTTTAATTTATCAAAGCAAAGCCTCCTGAGTCCCAGACATAGCTGTCGCAGGTCAGTAAGCGATTACAAACGAAACAGATGGTGGAGGAATAAAATGGGGTAGTATGAATTTAAGAAATAAATCATACGTCAAGAAAAATCAATATGTTTTTCTTTCATCTAGATGACGCGGGGAATTGATTGAGTTCTACAATTAACCCGCTTTATCAATGGATAGAATGGTTTGCATTAATACATTCGCTCCATTCTCCATATCGATTGCTTTAGAAAACTCTTTGGGTGAATGACTAATGCCCCCAACACTCGGTATAAAAATCATTGCGGCTGAAGCGATGGAGCTCATATGTTGTGAATCGTGTCCAGCCCCACTTTGCATGAACTTGGTACTAAATCCTAATGATTTAGCTGTGGCATTAATCGTCTGCTGTAATTTCTTATCGGTTAAAGCAGGTTTAGACTCATTAGCCTGTCTTTCAAAACGGATTTGGGTTTTAGAGGCTTTTGCAATAATGGCTGCCCGCTTTTCAATTTCTTTGAATAACATTTCAATTTTATCGGCAGACAAATCGCGAATTTCCAAACCCATTTGCACTTTACCCGGAATCACATTATAGGCACCTGGCAGCACCGAAATTTTTCCTATCGTTCCCACTTGGGTTCCTTTAACACTGGTAATCACTTCATTTACCGCAATGACCAATTTAGAAGCTGCCAGCAATGCATCCTGACGCATATTCATTTGAGTGGCGCCAGCATGATTAGCAAAACCTTCTACAATCACTTCCCAATGCACAATCCCTACAATCCCTTCTACTACCCCAATCTGTATATTTTCTTTTTCTAAAATTCCGCCCTGTTCTATATGCAATTCCAACCAAGCATGGATATCCCCTTTTTTGCGAATGCAAGATTTGATATCGTCGGGGTTTCCGCCAATAGCACGTATACCTTCCCCCATGGTTAGTCCGCTTTGGCTTCTTTGTAGTAAGCCTTCTCGAGTAATTTCACCTACCATGGCTTTACTGCCAATAGTGCCGCCCTCTTCATTACTAAAAATGATCAGCTCCAAGGGATGTTCGGTAACTATATTTTGCTCATTCAAAATCTCAATGACTTCCAATGCGCCAATTGAACCCAGTGTGCCGTCGTAATTACCCCCATCTGGTACCATATCAATATGAGAACCAAAAGCAATGGGTTTCAGTGCATTGTTTTTGCCCTTGCGTATGCCTATAATATTTCCAGCAGTATCAATGGTGGGATTTAGACCGGCTTTTTTCATGAGCTCTATGAACCATGCACGGGCCTCTATATCTGCTTGGGTAAATGCAACACGGGTACCATGACCATTGACATCCATTCCAAATTTTGCTAATTCAAATATGCGGCTTTCAATGCGCTTGCCATTTACCTTTAGTGTATTGCCAGTGGCAGCCGATGAAGTAAAGGCTTTAATCCCGCCAAAGGCGGTAATCCCTAAAGCGGTTAAAGCGGTGTTTTGAATGAATTGTCTTCTTTGCATATGGGACTGGTTTTATCGATCGGAGTAGATAAGTGATCTGATTTTACTCTTTCAATGTTTATAAAAGGGCTTTTCATCAGATAGAAAAAAGATTGCTTCTCTTCTCCCTCAAACTCTACTAACCCGTATTTCATTTTTTCAACGGGCATCCATTTAAATGTACCAAAAATTCTGTCCCAAAGAATGAATATATCTGCAAAATTGGAATCCGTATAGAACTGTTCCTGCTGATGATGCACCCGATGATGGTCTGGCATTACAAAAATAAGCCCAAAGGTTTTATTCAACCATTTGGGGTAATGTAAATTGGAATGCTCCAAGAATAAGAAGATATAAATAAAGAAATAGTACAAGACCATAGCGTTTACATCAAGACCAAAAATGCCGGCTGCAAGAATATTGCCCATCTGGTAAACAAGAATGAGCTCTAAGGGATGGAATCGAAGTACAGTAGAGGAATCCATGGTTGTATCACTATGGTGTACTCTGTGCAGTCTCCATAAAAATGGAACCCGATGCGATGCTCTATGAATCCAATAAGTAGTAAAGTCGTATAAAATAACTCCTAGAAATAGCTTTGCGATGAATGGGATTTCGGTTAGATATAGTAAACCAATTTCATGGGTATTTAGCCATTCTATACAATACACTTGTAAGGAAATAAAAAATACATTTAAAGCAGTCAGTACAATTTGATACAGGATATTATGGAATAAATGTTTTCCCCTTTGTTTAAATGAAAATGGCGTAACCGAAACTTGTTCTAGGGTGAAGAAGACTGCTAGCAATCCTATAATGAGGTAGTTTTGGTCGATTGATAGAATTTTATTTAGCATTTCCATATTCTCAATGTTTAAGTATGTTGGCAATCTGTGTGCGACTGAACTGACTCTTTCTATACCAAAAAGATAGTATTAAAATAAGAACTAGTAGCACTATACTATTATATTTCCAATGCGTACATATATCCTATCCGGATTTGGGTTGTCTGTCATTGCCTTGTATACAGGTGGCGGAAACCAGACCATGAAATCCCTATCCTTTTTCATCAGGGATACGCATTTATACTGCACTCCTTCCTTTATGAGTAGCGCATCGTATGGATGGATGGGTTGGTAATGGAGTGTAAGGTATTCATGGGGGTGAGCGAGAGGGTTTGGGGGGATTGGAGTTGTTATGATAGGGAGTGGCTTCGATTTTATTAAATTAACTATCTTCGTAGAAGTCAAATTGCATGAAAGATGAAATACAACATATCCTTTCTGGAAAGAGCCAAGTTAAGCACCATCATCTTATCCAAGCAGCCTGCAGTTACCTTAAAAGAAGCCAAGGAACAAGCTCAATGGCTAAAGACCAACAGCAGCACAAAGAAGAAGAAACAAAGAGCCTAATTCAATTTGCAGAAGACAATAATCTTTGGGTAGAAAATATTAATATAGAATTATACGTCTCACAAGGTGCCGAACAAAAGGTTTACTTGAAAGATGGCACAAGTGTCTTAAAACTAAATGATTCTATTTATTACGCTAGTTGGGTCGATTATTTTCATAACCTCTTACTTAACAATTTATTTTTTCCAGATACTGCATACAAGCTTCTAGGGTTCCATAAAGATGAAGATATATTATACGCTGTTGTAGAACAGCCGTTCGTTAAAGCAACTGAAAAAACAGACTTAAACTTAGTCAAAGACTTTTTACTAAATAATGGATTTAGAAATAAGAAGAATCACGATTACGTCAATGATTCACTTGGTATAATTTTAGAAGATCTTCATGATGAAAATGTTCTTACTCAAGATGGAATGTTATACTTTATAGATACAGTATTTTATATAGTTTCAGCCACCTGACCTAACATCTTTCACACCATCACATTCCCTATACGCACATATATCCTATCCGGATTAAGGTTGTTTGTCATTGCCTTGTATACAGGTGGAGGAAACCATACCATAAAATCACTATCCTTTTTCATTAAAGACACACATTTGTACTGCACTCCGTCCTTTATGAGTAGTGCATCGTATGGATGGATGGGTTGGTAATGGAATTCGAGGGTTAAGGAGGTGAACAGATTTGCGGATAGTGTGTCGAGGATGGTAACGATACCTGCTTCTACTAAGATTAATTGATTAGTAGATGGCATGATTGGATCCATCAACGCTGGCATATCTAGTTTCCAGAGTCCGTTGGTGTTGATGAAGGGTAGAGTATTCATGAAGGGAGTGGTATGGTTGGGGGATTGGGGTTGGGGTGTTACGGAGGTTGTCGGGTTTCATTTAACAACTTAAAGGACTAAATTAAGAAGGTTTTTCAATATGGTTCTCCAACGATGAAATAATAGGCTCTAATGTATTTCGTCCTGAAGCTGCTCGTATTACAACCGCATACTTTTGATTATGAAAGATGGCATTCTTGAAGGTCATCTCCTGACGTGGTGCAGAATTATTATTGCTACATGAAATATATCGTCCAACCACTGAATAGAAGGAAAAGAAAAGATATGGAGCCTATTGGCAATATGATTACCCAGCAATGGGGCATCTGGCTACTATATGGAAATGCCAGAGTAGGCAAGACATCCTTTGTTTATAAAATCCATCGATGGATGTATAAAAATGGATTCGAGAATCCAGTTGTTCATGTTCCAATGAGTATGCTTAAAGAACATCATATAGAAAATCTTCTATCTAAATTGAATAAATACAAGTGGGTAAAGACAATACCTTACTTTATTTTTTTAGATGATATTGAATACATAAAGTCGGATTTACTGAAACAAGCTACGGTAAACCTAATTGAAAAAATTATGAGCCTTTCAAATGAGTATAAAGTTTTATTATTTCTCACAAGCAATACAAAATCCAATTTAAAAGAATTTATAGACCCATTGAAATTAGAAGAGAAGGGAATCACGGATAGATACCTACGCCTCCAAAGACCCGCTTATATAGGAGGCGTTATCAAAAATTTTGGCGATTGCATTCTTACAGTAGAAAACTAACTGTAAAGTTTTAGTGTTTTCGTTAATAATGATTTTAGCTCATTTTTCAAGCTACTAGGATATAACACTTTCATATTGGGGCCAAAGGATAGCAACTCTTTTACAAAATCCCAAGTGATGTAGATGGTTAGCTCTACCACTACCCTTTCATTGGAGTCTTCTACTAATGATTGGCTTTCATGCAGCGGAAAGCTTTTAATATACTGACCTTGCTCATAACTAAAGCTTAGCCGAACGATAGCGGGTTCGGTCTGGCTCTCAGTGTTAATCCCGAAGGCATGGCGGAAATACTCATTTAAATCATATTGATACTTTGCTTTAAAACTTGTTTTGTGAATATCGAGCCCATCCATTCGATCTAACCCAAAAGTTTTTAAACGATTGTCCTTAGTATCAACTGCAATTAAATACCAGCGTCCCTGTGCTTCCTTTAAAGCTAATGGATGCACCAGTCGCTTAGTAACAATTTCATCTTCAAATTTGGTGTATTCAAAAACCAAGGATTTTTTTTCATTAATGGCATATAACAATCCCGTAAAATGTTCAATTCCCTTAGGTCTTCTTTTTTCGAGCAAGACTACTTTTTCGTATCCGCGTGCGTTTTGTAAAGCATGCATAATTTGATAAGACTCTAGTAATCGAAGCGGATGTTGCTTCTGATCTGGTGTATCAGCTATAAAGTAGCGCTTATCTCCTTTTTGTTCGTTCTGAATATCATATCCGAACATGGTATATATCTCTTTAATGTCTCGCTGAAATGTTCGTTGAGAAATAACCAATTGTATTCCCTCGATCTCTGACTGGTTTTCCAAATAATGTGCAATGTCTTGAAAAGTAGCTGGCCCCCTTTCCAAGCGCTTTACAATATGCGAGTATCGGCTTAAGTAATTTTCTTTGGGCATATTTCTTTATAGTTGAGATACGATAATATCAATTAAGTTATTAATAGCTGCAGATTCCTTATTTAAAGATCCTTTAGGTAAAGATCGGGGATGAATGGTCCAGATGATACGGGTTGGATAATTTTTTAAATTGATTACAAAAAAATATCCATTTAAAACATTTCGTTTCTCAATAGTATATTCTAATCCCTCCAGGAATTGCTCGTAATTAGAACTCCAATCAAATATGAAAACCAAGTCTGGTTGATACCCTTTAATAGTATGAATTAATCGATCGAAAATGCTGGATTTTTCCTTTACTACTAGGTATTTAGCTATATCAATTTTCGACCAAACACCATTCTGTTGAAGTGTTTGCTTTACTTGGATGGCATTGGTATTTCCATACCCAAAATCATTTATTTCCCCAATAAACTCGGAATTACTAAATTCTTCCCAGATAATATCCATGTATTCATTGATGCCTTTCAAGCGCAAATGTAAATTCAACACAAGCAACCAAAATGTTCGTGCTTCTGTTTCCCATAAAAAGAAGTCTTCATTAAGCAAACTATGATTGTCATAAATATATGCTTCGAGATTGTTTTTGTTATAGCACTCCATTAAATCAATTGGCAAATACGACCTGTTGGTATCGCGTCCAAAAAAGAATACTTTCTTTGGTGAATCTTCATAGCGAGACATTGTCTGAGGAATAAATAAAGAAGGAAATTCTTTATTTAAATTCAATGGCGCGATATCCGCACAAAATTGTTTTAATAATGGGATGAAGATCATAGCTTCTTTCTCTATATTTCGCATTGGGTTACATTTTGTTTGATGGTTCTAAATCCTATAGAATTTACTGTCTGTTGTAAAGTTTCCTCTTTACAGAAACGGAGAATGGTGTCAAAATCAACTGACTCCCCATAGAGCAACTCTGCAATTTCTTTTTTGCGATAAATATTATCAATCTGACCACCTGAAAATGCAAAGGATTGTGCAAGCTGATTTGCCTGCTTATTAGTTAAATGAGGCAGCTTTAATTTCCAAATATTGGCACGATTGCTTGTACAAGGTGGCTGAAACTTAATCTTAAATAGAAACCGTCTATCAAAAGCTGGATCGATATTGTTAACGAGATTAGTAGTTGCAATGAGAATCCCTTGAAAGTTTTCTAATTCTTCAAGAAGTATATTTTGAATTGCATTTTCTGTTTGCTCTACATTGGAGCCGCGTAATTCTTTACGCTTGGAAATAATAGCATCGGCTTCATTTAAAAATAATATTGGGTGTGTCTTAGCATCCTTTGAATAAGCCTTATAATCGGTAAAGATTTTCTTGACTATTTTTTCGCTTTCACCAAACCACATGGTTTTACATTCACTGATATTTACATGCATCAATTCCCGATTGGTTTTTCTAGCCAATTGTTTGGCTATTTCTGTTTTACCGGTTCCTGGTGAGCCATGCAATAATATAGATATGCCAACTGGCAATCCTTTTTGGCTCAAGCGGGTTTGCATTTGTTGAAAGGATGTTTCTTCAATTAATTTCTCCAATGTTTGAATTTGGCTTAGTTCAACATCACTAAATATCAATTCCTTTACTTTGATATCCTCGGGTTTAATGATGTCTTTTCGATGCTTATTAATTTTTTTAAGATTTAATCCGCAATCGTGTAAAATTTGAAATGCTTTATCTGTTAATTGACAAGTTGTATCTGTAGTCATTACTGCAGGATTGACTTCTAGCAGATCATGCGCAACTAATTCATTTTCACCATCTAAGAATTTTTGCAATTCTGAATAGCGGCAAGCATTATTATCACTAATTCCTTCCATCATTCTGAATACGTCAACAGAAGAAGAACCTGTAACTGTTTTCCAAGTAACATGAAGGAAAATGAATTTATTCTGTATTTCTAAATCGAACTCATTCATCTTGCTGACTAAAGGGAAATGCGCGTTCTCATCTAAATACTCAATGAGACAAGTCAGTATACGGAAAGTATCTACTTTACGGTCATCTCGCTCCAATCCTAACTTATAAACCAGTTCTAATAATTCGAAAATGTCCTTTGGAGTTGCTTTGGTTATAATTGGCATTGGCTTATGGTCTAATATAGCATCTATAAGGACCTTATTAACCATATAACTGATCGATTGACTCCCCATTAACCTCATTCTTATATTAACCTGCTCTTTAGCAAGCATTCCGAGTTGAAAGAAGTTATCAATGATTGTCTTAAAGGAAAGGATCTTAAGTTTACTACAACCAATATGTGCTGCCAATTTCTGCAAATCAACGTTGTCCTCTTCTAGCTGAATTGCAATGAAAAGTGCTAATATTAATGATTCATCTGCATCTAATTTAAAATACTGCTGTAAGGTGATTGAGTCATTTTGAATTGACTCTAGAAAGCTCTGGGAAAATTTAGAATCTTTGGCTTGTTCGTAAATTGAAATGATTGCATTGAGTTTGGGGTTGTTTTGCTTGATTTCCATCTTCTTGATTTGTATAGCGAAGATGAGATGATTGGGCGCCAAGTAATGTCGCTATATGGATAGTCTATAAAAAATGTTTAAATTAGGGTATGGAAAAGAATGAACCTAAGAAGAAGACATTACAAGATTTAAGAGAGTTGTTAATTGAAGAAGGGAAAAAAGAACTGGAACGCCTTAAAAAGAGGCGGGAACTTGGACCTGATGGAAAGATGACTCCCTATCCGCAGAAGAGGTATGATATTAGAGCGGAAATGGATTAGGGCACGGGGTCTGAGACAAACAGTATCATAAAGGAATTATTTATTAAAGCCGAAGGTTTCAAAAATAAATTCTTTATCAGTTGAAGAATCCAACACTACTAATAAATAGGTCTCATCAGTGCTTGAACCAAAGGTATTAATTGAAGATTCAATCTTATCAAAGAGATTTTGGATATCCCTTTTAGGCCATTGACAAATCATTACTTTTAAAAGACACTTACAAATCAGTAGTTTTTCAAAATCATATTTTATTGCTGCATAACTTTTAGTCCATTCAGACTCTAAAACCATTACCAATTCACTAAGTTGTCCTTTTTCGTTCTCTTTATACCAGGTCATATCAAAAAGCCACTCTGCTTCGAAATATTTTGGAAAACCTCCTGTTGCAACATTACAGCTCCAAGTAGCACTCATACCTAATTCACCCAGTCTTTCCTTTAACTCTTTTGTCCAAAGGCCATCTCCTTGTATTTGTTGAGATTTAACATCTGCAAGAAAATTGTTGAATACTTCTCTTAAGGAATAAATTAATATTTTCTTTTGTAACAAATTGTTCATTGCCTTCAAAGGTGAGATATTTCGGCGCCAAATGGTGTCGGGATTAAAATTCATACTCTACACATAATCTGCTAAAGGGAATTGATTTAAATTCATCTAGAATTGACTCATCAATAGGAAAAGCGTATTCATCCTGAAACCAACATACACCAAGTCTGTAAGTTGCCATTTGATCTCCTTTGATCATATCAGTTCGTAGCTCTGCGATACAAGTTAATTTTGGTAGTTCTATAAAAGGGGGATGTTTCGAAGTAACCTCAGGATTTACTTTGTCAAGCCCTGGATGAATGACATATATTTCATCAATTCCGCATAGTGTTTTAGCTTTTTCAATGGCGCTATCAAGTAAATAGGAATTAGTACGTGCATTTGCATAGCCAAATACCACATTCATATAACTGTCATATTGATGAAGCTGAACAATATTTACTTTTCTATCCTGCTCTACTATAATAATATCTTCCATAACTACAACAAATTTATAGGCGAAGATTGCAATCTATTTATATTGTAATCTTAATTAAGAGAAGTATTTTAGAGTTCAAGAGTGCAATAATTATATACAAAATGAATAAAAACATTAAAGAACTCGTAAGCAATCCCTTCTTTTGTCCCTTTAATATTGATTCATATAATTACTTATATAGTTGTAAGGAAGGTAAAATACTTCTTTACAAGCTTTATTTATTATACGATGAAATATCTTATTCATTTTCATCTCCAGGTAATTCATTTCAGCGAAATATTATTTATGAATTGAATCGTCCATTTAATTATGGTTCACCACTTGATGGCTCTCTCTTTAGTACCATTAGTAAAAATATCATTCTATTAGAAAGATATAACAGCATATTTGAAGGACTTTATAATTTGCTCAGTAAACATAAATTCAGGCAGTTGGATGAAATAAAACTTGAAAAGCTAAAATCGGCAGTAGACATCACCATAACATCTGATTGGTTGACTATTGATGGTTTATCTAGAACATTGGACACTTTTGAAAATATTAAAGACGAGTTAAGAGAAAGAATTAAATTGGAAACAAAAAGAGACTAACAATCTTAATACAATTGTTCAATTAAGCCGAACGTATCAAAAATAAATTCTTTATCTGTTGAAGAATCCAAC
Organism: Synechococcus sp. UW140; assembly: GCA_943371295.1. GTDB lineage: Bacteria > Bacteroidota > Bacteroidia > Chitinophagales > Chitinophagaceae > Sediminibacterium. Next base: position 15,547 of record CALRUG020000071.1, read on the forward strand.
ACAACTAATAAATATGTTTCTTTATTGTTTGTTTCATCAAAGAAGTGATCATTGGGTGCCAATATGTGGTGGCGTGCGTGAGGGGATTATGGCTGTAGGATTATCGGAAATGCGCTATTCGTTTATAGCACTCAATCATGCAATCGGTCATGGCAATTTTTACAGACCGAATCTAACCAGTAGATAGTGAAATGTAAATCAAAATCTATAACCATATAAATATTATAGTAATTTCATTTTAAAATATTCTTAAAAGTAAAATATATATGGAGAAATACGAAAGTATAGTGGATGCAATAAATTTGAACATCACAATGTTTAATAAGTATTTTAATGAAAATTATGAATTTGAAAAATTAGATAAATCACAATATAAAAATGAAGATTACTTTTTTTCAATAGAAAATAAGGAAAAAATAGATTTAAGTAATGTTAGAAATTGTGGAGTCCCAGGTGTCTATTTTTTATTTGGATTTGACATAAACAACCCTTCTAAATTAGCTGTTTATATAGGGAAAGCGTCAGTATATAGTTCTACAGGAGCTAGATTAATGACATATTTTAATAACAACACAAAGGTAGAATCAAATAATAAATTATTGTATAAAAAAAATAATTATGCAATTGAATATTT
>CALRUG020000072.1:0-16116 GCA_943371295.1 Synechococcus sp. UW140
AAAATCGGTCATCACAGAATCTATATTAACTGTAGGATTCCATAATAATCGGGCAATCAAATATGCTTTCAATTCTGAGAACTCATGTCCTCTGCTTGCATTAGTTTGTTGGAAATGCGCATTAACCTTGTTCTTTGTGAAAAATTGAATGTTTTTTTGAAGTGTGTGTAAATTGGGAAACGGTGTAATATGATGTGAAAAATTAACCGTGTAATCCCATAAATAAATATTTTGACTGATTTTTCCCCAATCAGTGATGTCTTTAAGAAAGGAAACACTAAGAGAGTCAAATTCAATGGCTTTACTCCTATTCAATTCTATCGTACAAAGCATTATTTGTACATTATTGGCTGGCTGAATATATTTTGGGGCTTTGCGAGAATATTGATACGCCAATGTTGAAATTATTTTATCAGGGAACTGAGCTGCAACCTTATTTACAAAATGAATAATGGGTCCTGCAGCTGAGCCCTCCTCTGTAATAATTTTTGAACAAGCATTACATTGACAATACGAAAAATTATCTCCTTGACTTACTGACCATAATTTTTTATCTGGCTGTTTTGCCATTTCTTCTTTTAATGTTTTGATAGTCAAATCATATACATCTGGATTCGTAAGACATAATTGATCTATGATGCGTTTGTTGCCCATTAAAGCAAAATATTCAGGATGTTCTTTGAAGTGTATTTCCCAAGGCACCAGTCGATTGAATGTGTGCACATAATACCCTTTTGCAAATTTTTCATTATGGTCATTCAATCGATGCCAGTCTCTATATGGTTGATTTTGTTGCGTCAAATCTCCATTTACTATACGAATAGTATTCACCGGTTTTTCTAACTCACAAAATAATGGCAATGTGATTGTTGCTTTCCGAGGTATCAATTCCTCATTCGGAGCAAACATTCTACAACCTAAATATTTTTCAAGAAGGTGCACAACTCCATAAATGGCACCTTTTTTACCACCTGATACAATCAAAATATTGTCTTCTTGAGCAGAAATTAAAAATGCATCTTCAATAAGTAGTTTTCGTTTCGATTCGAAATCAGCAGTAAAATGCTTTTTCAATTCATTTGTATGTAAAACAGCTTTTTCATTCTTTATCATTTCATCAATAAAACCTGGAGGAATGATATAAATTGATTTCTGTATGCTTGATTGAATACCATTGAATATACTCAATTTGCATCCGGCCATTTTTTTAATAGTGGATTGTAATAATAAAGCAGCTTTTTTCTCTATCGCAGCAGAATCAACAGGCACAATAATGGAGAATTGTGGTAAACTATTCTTAACGATAACCGTTTTATTTTGAGCAAAAAATGAAAGCGGAATACTCAAAAAAAATAAAAAGACGTAGTATTTAATAGCCATAAAAATTATTACTCAGGAACCAATCTTACAATTCTTCCAGGGCCTTCTATGGAAACATAAATAGAACCATCTGGTGCTTGGCGCACGTGACGAATACGGCCTACTTTATCAAGGAGTTTGTGTTCTTTGATTATTTTATTGTCTTTAATTTCAAGACGTGCTAAATATTGCAAAGCCAATCCACCAACCAATAAATTGCCGGTCCAGCTTTTGAATTTTTTATCGGTAATGAAAGCCATTCCGCATGCACCAATGGATGGTATCCATTTGTGAATTGGATCTGTAACACCTGTCATAGTTGGACTTGCAGAAACTGGTTTATCATCGTAATTAACTCCGTATGACACAAGCGGCCAACCATAATTGTTACCAGCTTTAATAATATTTACTTCATCTCCTCCTTTTGGTCCATGTTCTGCTTCCCAAATTTCTTTGGTGAATGAATTGTACACCAAGCCTTGAGGATTTCGATGTCCATAACTGTAAACGGTTGTGGGTGCCGTATTGCCCGCTAATATTGGGTTTCCTGCAGGTATACCACCATCTTGTGTAATTCGATGCACTTTACCCCAAGTGCTATTTACATCTTGGGCATTTTTATTCGGAGAATTAGCTCCACCATAACTGGTAGCTCCTCCTTCCCCTATGCTTACAAATAAATTACCTGCTTCGTCAAAATCAATTCTACTTCCATAATGGCCAGTCATTGTATTGGCTGAATTGGAAGTCAATAATATTTTAGGTTCTGTAATTTGATCATTCACCAATTTAAAACGCATCAAATGATAGCTTCCACCACCACCAGGAAAATTTCCGGCATAACTAATAAAAACCCATCCATTGCTGTTGAATTGAGGGGATACACGAACATCTAATAATCCTCCTTGACCGCTGGTATTTATAACAGGTAATCCAGTTATCTCGGTGATTTTATCACCGCTTTTACGATGAAGCTTCCCCTTTTTTTCCGTGAAAAGCAAATCACCATTGGGCAAAAAATCCATACCCCAAATTACTTCATAGCCAGTAATCAACTGTTCCGTTTTAACGGTTGGTTCAGTAGTCATTTGCGAAGTATCTTCTATTGCTCCTTCTTTTTTACTAGTGGAACAAGACAAGATACCCGCAAATGCTATGGATAAAATTAGGGTACGGTTAATCATATACTATTTGAAAGTTGAGTGTAAAGCATCAAACTCTTTGTATTTGGCTTCGTATTGATCAAATAACTTGGCATCCTTACCTCTTACACGGCCCATTTTATAGTAATAAATATTGGCAATAAAGTCAACTGATTTATTAATGACACTTTTCTCTGTGTTGCTACGAGGTGTTTTATCTTTTAAGATTAAGAAAGATTTAGTTAACCATTCCGCAGCTATATCCACATTTTCCATGGATACTTTTTCAATTGCTGCATTGGCATTTTTGATGGCATCCACTTTGGCTTTGTGTTCTGCTTCAGCTGCAGCTTTTTTCTTTGGATCTTTTACAACTGGCTTATTGGCATTGATCTCTTGTAATTTTTTAATATTGGCTGCATACTTATCATCTTCTAAGTTGAAGTAATTGTAATAAGTAACACCAACGTTAAATGCAGCAATTGCGTTATTGTTGTTTTTACCATATGCTTTTTTGAAAGCATCAATGGCTTTGCGATTGTATTTATCTGCAGTTAAACTATCTACACCATCGTTGTTACGAACTGAAACAAACACATCACCAAACTGTAAATATTTGGTTTCAGTTAAAGTTCCAGCTGCATCCATTTCATCGTATAAAGCAGTCTTACCTGCTAAATCATAATTCTGGTCAATGTATTCAATTTCAAAATCTTCCCAGTTTTCCTTAGGGTATATTTCTTTACCTAAATTCAAACTTTTTTCAAAAGCTTCTTTGTTCTTTTGCTTAGTATAGTAATCAACTAAGTACTTATAAATATCAGCAAAGCCCTCTCCTGTTACTTTGCTCTCTGCTAAGCGAGTATAATATTTAACTGCATCATCTGGCTTTTGTGCATTCTGAAAAGAGTAAGCACAATACAGAATAGAAGTTGTATCAAATGGTTGTTGAGAACTTGCCCATTTGTTCTTGAAAATATAATCGCTATAGATAACTGCTTTTTCAAAATCTTTTGAAGCAGCATCGTATTTTTTTTCTTTAAAATTATTGATGCCAAGATTAAAAGAAGTAGCATACATATCAAAATAACCATCTGCACCCTTCTCTTTTACTCTTGCCAAACTTGGTTCCATTTCAGAAAGTTTCTGAAATGCAGCATGGGCGTCTTCTGCAGCATTCGGATACTTTGCTCTAGTTGCTTCATTCTTGAATAATGCAGCATAAATTCTAGATTTCCAATAATACCCGTCTAGCTTGCCTTGATTTTTAGGATCTGCCAAAGATTTATCAATCTCTGTTTTTGCTTCTTCAAATTTGTTTAATAAAACATTGGTTTCAACTTTCTTGAAATCCTGTGCAGTTGCAATGGAAATAATTGCAACGCTTAACAACAAGGAGAAAAAATACTTCATATGGTTGTTTTTAGTCGTGTACTTAAATTATTGGTTGTTCGTTATTATCAATATTTAAACCAGCATCATCGCTAGCGTTTCCTGTCTCATTGGTGTCTATTGAACCTTCAGTAACTTCACCCACTTCTTCAACTGCATCATCTGCAACTTGTTCTTCAATTTGAGAAATAGCTGCAATTTCATCGCCCTCATCTAAGCGAATCAATTTAACACCCTGTGTTGCTCTGCCCGCTTCTCTAATATCAACAATTCCAGTTCGGATGGTGATTCCAGATTTACAAGTAATGATTAAGTCTTCTACTTCTTTTACATAAAGTATACCAACCAAACTTCCTGTTTTTTCGGTTACGTTAATTGTTTTAACACCTTTACCGCCTCTATTGGTAATACGATAATCTTCAATGGCAGTTCTTTTACCATATCCTTTTTCACTTACTACCAATATAGTTCTTTCTGTATCCTCCTTATTTACACAAATCATGCCAACCACTTCATCGGTTGCGTCGTCTACTTCAATTCCCGCTACCCCAATTGCTCCCCTACCAGTAGGTCGCACTTTAGTTTCAGGGAAACGAATAGCACGTCCACTCTTTACAGCCAACATGATTTCGCTAGAACCATTGGTTAATCTAGCTTCCAACAATTCATCTCCTTCTACAATAGTAATCGCATTCACTCCATTGGCTCTTGGTCTGCTGAAATCTTCTAATGAAGTTTTCTTAATAATTCCTTGTTTGGTACAAAGAACGATATAATGGTTTTGTACAAAATCAGTGTCTGCAATATTCTTTACATTGATGATTGCTTTCACTTTATCATCACCAGGTAATTGAATCAAATTCTGAATGGCTCTTCCTTTGCTTTGCTTCTCTCCTTCTGGAATTTCATATACCCTCATCCAATAACATCTACCCTTTTCTGTGAAGAATAAAATGGTATCATGTGTAGAAGCTACAAATAAATGTTCTACAAAATCTTCCTCTCGGGTTTTTGATCCTACCGCACCTCTACCGCCTCTTTTCTGTTGACGGTATTCGGTAGCAGAAGTACGTTTGATGTATCCTAAATGTGAAATGGTAATTACTACATCTTCATCTTCAATCAAGTCTTCAATACGCATTTCATCAGCCAAGTATTGAATTTCACTCTTACGTGCATCCCCAAATTTATCTTTTACTTCAAGTAACTCTTTTCTGATTAACGCGTAACGCAAATCTTCATTTGCTAAGAGTGCTTTCAATTCTTTAATGGTTGCAATTAAACCATTGAATTCTTCAATAATTTTATCGCGCTCCATTCCAGTTAATCGCTGCAAACGCAATTCTAGTATGGCTTTCGCTTGAATTTCAGAAAGACCTTCTGCTTGTTTGTACAACTCATCGGTTAAATCGGAGAACATCGCAGAATTCAAGTACCATTTTTCTTGGCTACTTTTGGTCATCAATGCTTCCTTCGCTTCATCAGGTGTTCTACTTGCTCGAATCAAACGAATCACTTCATCTAAATGATCCAATGCTTTTAAATAACCTTCTAATACATGCGCTCTTTCTTCCGCTTTTCTTAATTCAAACTTTGCTCTTCTAATCACCACTTCCATTCTAAATTCAATGAAAGCTTTAATTAGATCGTGCAGGTTCATAATGCCAGGACGTCCTTTGCTTAACGCCACATTATTGATACCGTAACTAGTTTGTAATTCTGTATGCTTGTACAGTTGATTAATCACTACTTGCGCAACTGCATCTTTCTTTAATTCAACAACAATACGAGTACCATCTTTGTTACTTTGGTTACCCACATCGGAAATTCCATCCACGATTTTATTGATGGCCAATTGTCCAATTCTGTCTGTTAATGTATCACGGCTTACCTGATAAGGAACTTCCGTAATAACAATCATTTCTCTGCCATTGGGCTTGGTTTCTACATTGCATCTGCCTCTAACTACTACCCTGCCTCTACCAGTCATTAATGCCTGTCTAACGCCTTCCATACCATAGATCACTCCACCGGTTGGAAAATCTGGCGCTTTCACATAGTTCATTAATTCTTCAATTGTAATATCTCTATTGTCTACATAAGCTACACAACCATCAATTACTTCGCTCAAATTATGCGGCATCATATTGGTAGCCATACCTACCGCAATACCCGAAGAACCATTTACCAATAACTGAGGAATTCTTGCTGGCAAAACAGTGGGCTCTTCTAATGAATCGTCAAAGTTCAATTGGAAGTCTACTGTTTCTTTTTCAATATCATCCAACATTGCTTCAGCAATCTTTTGCAATCTTGCCTCGGTATAACGCATAGCAGCTGGTGGATCTCCATCTTGGTTACCAAAGTTACCCTGGCGATCTACCAATGTATAACGCATAGTCCATTCTTGGGCCATACGCACCAATGTATCGTAAATGGCACTATCACCGTGCGGGTGATATTTACCCATTACCTCCCCTACAATACGGGCAGATTTTTTAAAAGGCTTATTGCTATTGTTTCCCAACTCATTCATTGCATACAATACCCTACGGTGTACCGGCTTAAATCCGTCCCTAACATCAGGTAATGCACGACCCACAATAACCGACATTGAATAATCAATGTAAGCCGTCTTCATTTGCTCTTCAATATTGACCTGTATAATGCGGTCGTTATCGTTGGTTTGTTCTGGTATTAAGTTCTCTTCCATGTATCTTTCTGGTTCTACTTTTAATTCATTTTCAGGGGGAAAAATAGCCTCCTGAATGAAGGTTTGCGAAGATAGCTTTTTTAGGGGTTAAAAAGGCTAAAAAACGCTGTTTTTTTAAGGGTTTTATCCACAGTTTACACCCTATCTAACCGCTTGATTTTCATTGATAGACACCAATTGTTCTATCTTTATTTTTTTTAAGTAATTCTTTATGCAAATTTTAGTTTTTGGAGCGGGCAAATCTGCCACAGTTTTAATAAGGTATTTGGGGGGCATTACAGCCAAAAAAAACTGGATTTGCACGGTTGCAGACCAAGATTTAAACACCCTAAACAGTAAAATAAAAGGCTACCCCCATTTACGTGCTGCTGCCCTTTCGATAGAAGATGAAGGAACTAGACAGGGGTTGATTAAAGCCGCCGATATAGTGATTTCACTATTGCCCCCGGGCTTGCATTTTTTGGTGGCCAAAGACTGTGTTTTATTGAAGAAAAATTTATTGACTGCCTCCTACTTAGACCATCAAATTAGAAGTTTAGAGAAAGACATCAATGAAGCTGGTTTATTGTTCATTGGAGAAATGGGTTTAGATCCTGGAATTGACCATATGAGCGCCATGCAAATCATTCATGAGATTCAATCAAATGGTGGGCATATAAGCTCTTTTAAATCACATTGCGGGGGATTAATCGCCCCTGAGTCTGACTCCAATCCATGGCATTACAAAATCAGTTGGAATCCTCGCAATATTGTAACTGCGGGAAAAGCTGGAGCCGTTTACCAAGAGAATGGTAAAGAAGTAACTAAAAGCTATACTGAAATTTTTGAAAACTGTGCGCAATTAAATATTCCGCAAGTGGGAACCTTGGCTTATTATCCCAATAGAGATTCCCTCTCCTATATTCCAATGTACAAACTGGAGTCTGCGCAAACATTTATTAGAACCACCTTGCGCTATGCTGAATTTTGTTTGGGTTGGGAAAAAATTGTGCAAGCGCAATTGACCAGTGATGAAGAAATGATTGATACCAATGGATTAAGTTATGCTCAATTTTTTCAAAATCACTTAAATAAAAATCAAGTGGAATTGAACAGCCCTGAATTAATAGAGCAGTTCCATTTTTTAGGCATCAATGATCCCACCATCATTAACAAAGGAACTTTATCGGTTGCAGAAATTTTACAAGAAATACTGGAAGACAAATGGAAATTACAAGCTGGCGATAAAGACCTTATTGTGATGTTGCATGAATTGGAATATTCCATCAACAATAAAAAATATGCCCTTAAAAGTTCGTTGGTAGTAAAAGGCGACGATGAATTGCATACAGCCATGGCCAAGACAGTTGGTTTACCCTTGGGGATTGCAGCTGTATTAATTTTAGAGAACAAAATTGCCCTTAAAGGGTTACATATACCAATCATTAGAGAAATCTACGAACCAGTTTTAGCAGAATTAATAAAAGAGGGCATTGCCTTTGAAGAAACAAAAACGGAATTACAATGAACTATTGGTTAATTAAATCAGAGCCTTTTAAATACAGTTGGGATCAGTTTGTAAACGACAAAGAAACTTTTTGGGATGGGGTAAGAAATTACCAAGCTCGCAATAATTTAAGGGCCATGAAAAAAGGCGATTTGGCATTTTGGTACCATAGCAATGAAGGAATGGAAATTGTGGGTATTGCCAAGGTAACGAAAGAATCTTATCAAGATCCTACCACTGATGATACCGCTTGGTTGGTGGTCAATTTTAAACCAGTAAAAAAATTAAAAAAGCCTGTTAGTCTAGCGACTGTTAAAGCAGATATTCGTTTAGAAAAAATGGCATTGGTTAAAGCGCAAAGACTCTCTGTTCAACCCGTTACTCCCGAGGAATGGGCCATCATTTTGGAATTAGCTGAAACAAAATAATTCCTCAGGAACGCTAGTTGTATTTATTTGAAATCTTGTGCTATTTGAAAAAGATATATGCGATACCTACTGCAGCAATCACGCCAATTAAATCGGCCAGCATTCCAGCCCAAATAGCATATCGTACTTTCTTGATTCCTACACTACCAAAGTAGAGTGCAATGATGTAAAATGTTGTGTCTGCACTTCCCTGAAAAGTACTGGCCAATTGCCCTACAAAACTATCGGGTCCATGTGTTTTAAAAATATCTAACATTAATCCTCTTGCACCACCTCCACTGAATGGGCGCATGATGGCAACAGGCAATGCAGGTACAAATTCACCACTTGAACCAACAGCAGTGAAGCACCAAGTAATCCCACTAATAATGGCTTCTAAAGCACCGCTTTCTCTGAACACACGAATTCCCACCAACATCCCAACCAAATATGGAATCACTTTCAAAATTACTTCCCATCCTTGTTTAGCGCCTTCAATAAATGCATCAAATACATTTACTTTCTTTATATGCCCGCCAATAATAAATGTGCAAATAATCAAGAACAGAATAATATTCCCCAATACATTACTGAAGGTTTCTTTGGTTAATAAAGTAGGTACAGGAATATCTTTTTGTGATGGCAATTGTTGAATGAACCAAGCGAATAAAAAAATGGCCGTAACAATGGTTCCCAACCAGGCAATCAATACCCGATCAAATTTTAATCTTTGATAGATCCCTGTAATTAAAATACTTGCCACTGTTGCTACCGATGTGGCCAACATCAATGGAACAAATACACTGGTAGGGTTTACACTCCCAGCACCTGCCCTATAAGCGATAATAGATAAGGGTATCAAAGTAAGCCCACTGGTATGCAGCACCAAAAACATGATTTGGGCATTACTGGCTGTTTCTTTTTGTGGATTCAAGGTTTGCAAACTCTCCATCGCTTTTAATCCAAAAGGAGTTGCCGCATTATCTAATCCCAACATATTGGCACTAAAATTCATCACCATTTGACCCATGGCTGGATGTTTATCAGGCACACCTGGAAACAATCTTTTCATAAATGGATTGAGGAGTCTGGCTAAAAAATTGATGGCCCCTGCTTTTTCGCCAATATTCATCAACCCCATAAAAAAAACCATTACCCCAGTCAAAGGAAGGGCAATATCCATCACGCTCGATTTACTGGCATCAAAAATGCCTTCCACCATTTTCTTGAAAATCTCATAGTCTTGAAAAAGGATCAGCTTTATTAAAGCAATCACTAATCCAATCACAAAAAAGAGTATCCAAACATAATTCAGTGCCATAAGTCTAAGATAATGCTAATGATGGTTATTCCTTACCTTTGCGCCTCAAAATTAATATAATGGCTTTACAAGCAGGTATCGTAGGTCTTCCAAATGTAGGTAAATCAACCCTTTTTAATGCGGTAAGTAATAGTGCAAAAGCACAGGCTAGCAACTATCGTTTCTGTACTATTGAACCCAATGTAGGTTTAGTGGACGTTCCAGATGAACGCTTGACCAAGTTGGCAGAATTGGTGTTGCCCAATAAAGTGATTCCTACCCAAATGGAAATTGTAGACATTGCTGGTTTAGTTAAAGGCGCTAGTAAAGGTGAAGGATTGGGCAATAAATTCTTAGGAAATATTAGAGAGGTAGACGCCATTATTCATGTGATTCGTTGTTTTGAAGATGAGAATGTATTGCGCGAAGAAGGGGCCATTAATCCTGTTGCCGATAAAGAAATTATTGAAACAGAATTACAATTAAAAGATTTAGAAAGCGTAGAGAAGAAATTACAAAGAGTAGAGAAAATGGCTCGTGTAGGTTCTGATACCAAAGCCAAGGCAGAGTTTGAAATTTTACAGCGTTGCCAAAATCATTTAATGGCTGGCAAGAGCATTCACTCTTTGGGTTTAAGCAAAGAAGATAAAGCTGCGGTAGCAGATTTGTTTTTATTAACCGATAAGCCGGTTTTGTATGTTGCCAATGTAGACGAAGCATCGATGCATACAGGTAATGCATTCTCTGAGCAATTGAAAAAAGCGGTTGAAGCAGAAGGCGCACAAGTGATTGTTATGTGTAATAATATTGAAGCACAAATTGCTGAAATGGACAATGCAGATGATAAGCAAATGTTCATGGAAGAATATAAAATGACCGAGCCTGCATTAAATAGATTAATTCAGTCTGCTTACAAATTATTGAACTTAGACACTTACTTTACTGCAGGTGTACAAGAAGTGCGCGCGTGGACGATTCATAAAGGTTGGAAAGCGCCACAAGCGGCGAGTGTGATCCATACCGATTTTGAAAAAGGATTTATTAAAGCGGAAGTAATTGCCTACGAAGACTTTGTAAAGTATGGCAGTGAAGCTGCTTGTAGAGACAATGGTAGACTGCGCATTGAAGGCAAAGAATACTTGGTAAAAGATGGAGACATCATGCACTTCCGATTCAACGTTTAATTATGTTATCCTATTGGGAAAAAGACAGCTATTATGCCGATACAGATATCGTGATTATCGGTGCAGGCCTAATGGGTCTTTGGTCTGCCTATGAATTAAAAAAAGCAGCTCCTTCCCTATCCATCACCATTCTAGAAAAGAATGCAACTCCCTTAGGCGCATCTACCCGTAATGCGGGATTCGCTTGCTTTGGTAGTTTAACGGAATTAATCAGTGATGAGTCGATAATGGGCACAGATGCTATGCTCTCCATCGTTGAAAGTAGGTTCAAGGGCATACAAAAAATTCGTGCAAATTTTTCTGATGAATCCATTCAATACGATGCTTGCGGAGGATTTGAAGCAATTCAAAATGACCATTTTACGGCAAGCAATTTAGATGGTCATATTCATTATTTAAATGAATTATTGGTACAAATTACGGGCATGCCTCAAACCTTTTGTAATGCCACCAAACAAATGAATCGATATGGGGTAAAAGGGTTTGATCATTTGGTTTACAATTCATTTGAAGCGGGTATTCACAGCGGTAAATTAGTGAATGAATTGACACATAAAGTTTTGTCTTTGGGCGTTCGTATCATTAATGGTATAGAAGTTAAGGGTTGGATTAAAACCGCCGAATCATTTGCACTTTCTACCCAATTTGGACAAACCATTAAAGCCAAACAACTGATTGCCTGTATGAATGGGTTTACGCAAACCCTTTTACCACAATTGAATATTGTTCCAGCAAGAGGACAAATATTATTAACCAAACCTATTGAGGGTTTGGCATTAAAAGGCACTTTTCATTTTGATGAAGGATTTTATTATTGGAGAAATATTGGCAATCGAATATTAATTGGTGGTGCTCGAAATTTAGCTATTGCAGAAGAACAAACTACCGACTTAACTGGATCCGACAAAATCAGAAATCATTTGGCCCAATTTTTAGCCACATATATCGATACCACAGAACCCATTGAAATTGAACAATACTGGAGTGGCATTATGGGCTTTACCCCAAATAAAGAGCCGCTTTGCACTTGGGCAGAACCCAATGTATTAGCAGTCATTGCTTGCAATGGAATGGGCGTTGCACTTACGCCAATTGTAGCAGAAAAAGTAGCTGCAATGGTTCTAGCGAATGATTAACTTTATACTCAATTACAACAATGAGAAAGCTATTTTATTTTTTGGTTTTATCTAGTACACTGGTTGGTTGCAACTCGAATGCAGAGTCAGACAATATTGAACAAAATAAAGTTCAAGCCATTCAAGAGCCCGCCAATATTCCATTTCAGGTACTCAATATATTTCCTCACGATACTTCTTCTTTCACGCAAGGATTAATTTGGCATGAAGGAAAATTATGGGAAGGCACAGGATGGTATTTGGAAAGTAAATTATTACAGACCGATTATAAAACAGGAAAAGCAATCAAGTCGGTTAAACTACCTGATAATGAATTTGGAGAAGGTATTACCATATTGAATAATAAAATTTATCAACTTACCTGGCAGGAACACAAAGTATATGTATACAATCTCAAAACTTTGAAGCAAGAAAAGGTATTTGATTGGCCTTATGAAGGTTGGGGAATTACTACAGACGGAACTTCTTTAATTGTATCAACAGGTGGTAGTAATATTTATTGGGTAGATCCCAACAATTTTAAAATTACCAAAACCCTTGGAGTGTCCGATAACAATGGATATGTAGATAGTCTTAATGAATTGGAATGGATCAATGGGTTTATCTATGCGAATAAATATTTAACCGACTATATTTTGAAAATTGATCCCGCATCAGGGCAAGTAGTTGGCAAGTTAAACTTGGCTGGTTTATTGCAACAAAGCAATCAACCAATTGCAGCAAACACAGATGTATTAAATGGAATAGCCTTTAACCCAACAACAGGTAACCTACTAATCACCGGAAAACGTTGGCCAGCCTTGTACGAATTGAAAATGAATTAATTTTTTTGCAGGATATAAATAACCGAACTGCATTTATTCGGATTCATCATTGCTGCCCAATTCGATTTTAGTCCTTGCCAGCATGCAGCTAAGTATCTGGTAGCCCCATATTGATACTGCTCACTTAACATGGCCACATAAAAAGAATCGAACCACATTGGTTGAGTAGCTACAATCGTGAACCCATGCATACCGGCTAATTGAGCCATTGAAGCGGGGGAAAAATGATACAAATGCCTTGGCACATCATAAGCTGCCCAAATTGCCCCATAATGTTCAGCATCTGCTGAAGTATAATTAGGAACCGCAATCACCAGCTTACCTCCTACTGGTAATATATGATTGAATTGTTTCCAATAACCTTGCAAATCGTGCACATGTTCTAATACATGCCATAGGGTAATTACATCAAAATGCTGCGGTGCAAATGAATACAATTCATTGGGTAATAGTAAATCAATACCATATTGCTTTTTAGCTTCCGATCTTGCACTTGAATCGGGCTCCAAAGCTGTTGTATGCCAGCCTTGCGCTTTCATGGAATTAGCAAAAGCGCCCACTCCTGCACCTATATCTAATAATCGTCCAGTAGATAGACCACTGTATTTCTTAATCAGCCTTGCTTTTGCACCTAATGTATAATTTCTTACTAAATGATAGAGTTGATTAATTACCCCTTTCTTAGTATTAGAATGCGAAATATAATTATTGGATTGATAATAAGGCCCAATTTGTTCGATGGTTGGAATATCTTGGGTAAACCTTGCACTGCATTGATTGCAATGCCAAATATCAAAATCTTCTTTGCTTACTGTATGGTCTTTTGCCGTTAAAGCGTATTCAATTTTATCAGAATTACAAGCAGGGCAAGCGTTATAATGAATAGGTGTAAACATAAATAATCAACAACTTTATACATAATAGAACAGCAATGCACCTATACCAATCATTAAAAGTATCACTGCATATACCCACCAGTTATCACTGGTTTTAATTTGACTATCCTGCCCTAACAATTCTCTAATATCTTCTTCCTCTTGTTCAGTGAGGTTTCTTTCTTCGTCGTGGTTTATTTTAACAGCTTCTTTTTTAGCAAATTCAATGGTTTCGCCCACTTTTACTTGTGGAAGCAAATCCAATAAATTTTTCTCAGGAGTAAATAAAATATACCCATTCTCTTCTTTCCGCATGGCACCAATACCCGGTATGATAGCTCCTTGTGGCGTTGTTAAAGAAGTTTTGATTTTATATACATAATCATGAAACTGTTTAATGGCAGTCATTTGGTCTACTCCCAATTCCTCAGATATAAAATCGAACAAAAATTTATCGGAAGGTGGCGTTTGTTCTTGTTTAAAACGAATGGCTGGTGCAGGGGCAAAAAGGAAACCGTTGGCATTATCTAATTTTGCCGTATTGGGCTCAATCACAAAATTACCCACGTCTGGAATACTCAATCGATGATTGAGCACTAGGTATTTATGAAGGTATTGATACATGCAAGTAGCGTTTATTGGAACGAATATACAACTCCTCCCATAACATTAAAACCAAAAACAGGGTATTGGTTCCAACGTTGATAAGTATTGTTGAAAAGATTATTCATTTGAAGCCATAGATTTAATTTGGGCATCAGTCCAAATTCAACACCTAAGTTCATATCCATTGCTGGTGATAGCCTCTGTGTTGTACTTGAAAATGAATCTTTATACAATGAACCAGACCGATAAAAAAGATCGGCTTTTAACTGCAAGTCTCCAATGGGTTTCCATATTAACCCTGCAGTTGTTTCTAATGGAATTAAGCCAAATGCATCTGTTGCTGCATCTAGTTTGCTAAAATTAGTATAACTGGCACTGGCAAGTAATGAAAGTTTTTCTTGAAAGGTATAGTTCATTTCACCGCTTAATTTCAAGGCATTCATATTGGTATACACAATATCAAAAGCTTTTCCATCACCTAATTGATTTATAAATAATGGTTGACTTTTGATTTGCATCAAAGCTAATTTTGTATTGAAGGAGAAGTGATTATTCGTGCTCCCATTCAAACCTATATATTGTTCCATTGATCGGGTATTCCTAAGTTGATTGGGCAATCCAATCCATGGATTAAACTGTGAAAGCGAACGAAAACTATTTTTAATAAACGAACCTTTAAATCCTGCTTCAAGAGATAAATTAGTATTGGGTAATCTAGAAAGAACAGTCAAATTCGGCAAAAGACTAAATGCTCCATTATCCCAAGTTGGTTTCACCCCAAGGTTCAACTTTACATTGGGAGTTTTAAATATGATGCTGGGATCAATACTATATAAATTGTTGTTGATAGCAATATTGGTTGTACTAGTTGTACTGTATTTAGCCATATCTGCATTGGCAGTAATATTGATCCCAAGCATTTTTCCGAAAGACTTTTCTATGGGTGCTTTTAGAATGATATTATTTTCACCCGCATTATTGGTATTGGTAAAACGATTAAACTGTACTATTGGATGAAAATCAATTCCCGATGCAGTGGTTTGTTTATTCTTTACTCCTACTTCTAAAGACAGGCCATTGTAAACCAATTGCAATTGATCTTTGGGGAAAACAAGGGTATTGGGCATAAAACCATATCGGTATCTAGTAGTGCTGTTAAATTGTGCATGAGATGTCCATTCTAAGTTATTAGCAGTATTAATTATTGATAACACATCTAAATCGAATTTACTAAACTGTTGAGCATACATTTTCCCCTTCGACCTTATATAGCTGGTTTGAATATGCGTTAGGGATTTTTTACCATCTCCGAATGAAAAACGACCTTCCCCAAAAAATGAACTTAAATTACCTGCACCTGCTTTCACTCGATGCGAATTTTTCCATACTGCAAGGGAATCGGTTGGAAGCGCCAAAGGCTTAAGTGGTATGGGTTGATAAGAGAAAAATAAATTAGAAGAAGGCACTTTATAAGTTAAAGGCAATCTTGAAGAATCCGCAACAGCAGTTGCTGCAGTGAAATTAATTTTAGCAGCATTCTGCAAAGAAGGTTTAAAAGCAGAAGTGATAATAACTGTTCTTGTAGACCCGGTATCAGCATTTGTTTTATCAGCCACTGAATAGGCAACAGACAAACTTTCTCCTGTAGGCTTTACAACTGTAGCAGTGCTTCTTTTCGATTTAGTTTTTTTA
>CALRUG020000073.1:0-16012 GCA_943371295.1 Synechococcus sp. UW140
AAATCATTCAAGGATAACTGGCCTCTACCTACTTTCAGCATAGTACCTACTAATCCGCGCACCATTCCACGCAAAAAACGATTTGCCTGAACCTGATAAATGTATTGTTGAGTAGCGGCTATGCTCCATTCGGAAACATATATAGTACAATTGTGCGTAAACACTTGTGTATTGCGCTTGGCAAAGCTGGTAAAATCAGTGTGATTTTTTAAAAGGATGGCAGCTTGTTGCAACAGAGCAAAATCTAATTCATACGGATAGAACCAACCTCGATCTTTCAAAAAAGGATTTTTATCCTGATATATATAGTATTCATAAGACCTTGCAACTGCATCAAACCTACAATGCGCATCATCTGCAACTGCTTTAATAGACTTGACTGCAATGTCAGCGGGCAAAATGGCATTTAAATTATATACATGTCTATTAGTAATTGGCAAATCGGTGTTGAAGTGAAAATAATTCTGGAGCGCATGTACGCCTGCGTCTGTTCTAGAGGAACCGGTCAAATCAAACCTAGTTTTAAATAAAGTCTCTAATGCCTTCTCTATTTCCAACTGAATGGTCGGTGCATTGTCTTGTATTTGAAATCCATGATAATTAGTCCCTTTATAAGCTAATTCCAAAAAATACCGAGCCATATTTATGGATTATTTTTTTTGGTAGCTTCTCTTATTGATCCTGATTTAGGAAAAGGAATCACAATAACTAAATTTTCGAGCCTATTTCCATTTTTTATTTTAAAAACCTGTTCAATTCCTGAATCTGTGGTTCGTTCAGATATTTTTTGAACTTGTTTATCTGTAGGGGAAGCTGCCGTAGATTGAGGAACCGATTCTCCTCTAATCAATGCCATACTTACCATATCCATTAACATCCATTCACCTTCTTGATTAATTCGAAGAGAGAATCCTTTGGGCTTGCCGCTAACGGAAAACTTGAATAAGTATTCGCTGTATGCTCCCGCAGGAAAACCTAATATAATTCCATAATCTCCGTCGGCCAAGCTAGGAACGAGCAAATATCCTTTTCCATTAGAAGAATGGATTTTATCTTTAACCTGTATATAATAAGGCTGATTATTATCAGATTGAATATATAGGAAGTTATTTTGTGCATCTGAAAAAAACGCAATGAGTAAAAATCCAGTTAAAATGGATAGACGGCGTACAATACAACGGACGAACATGTAATCTTGCTTTTTTCAAATTTACTACTTAATACCAATTATGAAGAAACTATTACTACTTATTGTCTTAGTACAAGCGGGCAGTTTGATGGCACAGGAAGAAAAAACGTCGGCACCAAAAGTTTATAGAGCAGTACCAGAGAAAATCAACAACTTGGTACATACTAAGTTAAACGCCAGCTTTGATTACAGTAAATCTAGGTTGAATGGAAACGTCTGGATAACGCTGAAGCCTCATTTTTATGCAACAGACTCTTTGCAATTAGATGCAAAGGGAATGGATATTAAACAAGTGGCCATTGTGAAAGCAGGAAAAAACACAGCACTTAAATACCAATATGATGGATGGGTTTTACGGATCAATTTAGATAAAACGTATACGCGCAATGAAAGCTATACCGTATACATTGATTATACTGCTAAGCCTGATGAGTTAGAAGTTAAGGGGAGCGCGGCTATCACAGATGCGAAGGGTTTGTATTTCATCAATCCCACCGGTGAAGACAAGAGCAAGCCCACGCAAATCTGGACCCAAGGCGAAACAGAAGCAACTTCAGTTTGGGTTCCAACGATTGACAAAACCAATCAAAAAACAACACAGGAATTTAATTTAACCGTACCTGCAAAATATGTAACACTCAGCAATGGTAAGTTGGTAAAGCAAACCAAGAATGCCAACGGAACAAGAACAGATAGTTGGAAAATGGATTTGCCCCATGCCCCTTATTTATTCTTTATGGGTGTGGGAGATTATGCCGTGATTAAAGATGTGTACAAAGGAAAAGAAGTAAGTTATTATGTAGAGAAAGCTTACGAAAAAGTAGCCAGAAAAATTTTCGGGAATACGCCAGAAATGATGCAATACTTCTCTACTAAATTGGGTGTAGACTATCCATGGATTAAGTACAGTCAAATCATAGGAAGAGATTATGTAAGTGGGGCAATGGAAAACACCACAGCAACCTTACACCAAGAATCTGCACAGCAAGATGCAAGGGAATTAACAGATGGCAATATTTGGGAAAGTACCATTGCGCATGAATTATTTCATCACTGGTTTGGGGATTATGTAACAGCAGAGAGTTGGAGTAATTTAACAGTGAATGAAAGCTTTGCAGATTACAGTGAGTACCTATGGGCAGAATATAAATTTGGGAAAGACGAAGCAGCATATACGAATTGGAGTGCAATGAACGGCTATTTAAATAGCAAGGCAGATGCGTCAAAACATTTAGTAAGATTTTATTATGATTCCCAAGAAGACATGTTTGATGCAGTAAGCTATAGCAAGGGTGGAAGAATATTGAATATGCTTAGAAACTATGTTGGAGATGATGCATTTTTTAAATCGTTGAATAAATATTTAACCGACAATAAATTAGGAACAGGAAGTGCCCATAAATTAAGATTAGCATTTGAAGCAACAACAGGTAAAGACTTGAACTGGTTTTTTAACCAATGGTATTTTAATAGTGGACACCCTAGTTTAGTGATCAGTAATAGCTATGATGCGGCATCACAAAAAGCGATGGTGGTAATTAAACAAACCCAAAGCAATGGACTATTTCAATTACCGGTTACCATTGATGTATACCATGGGGCAAACAAAAAAAGACATTTAGTGTGGGCAAAAAATGCAGCAGATACTTTTTATTTTAATTCAGCTACAAAACCTGATTTAATTAATGTAGATGCAGACAAAGTTTTATTGGCAGAGAAAAAAGAAACAAAAACCATTGAAGAATATGCCCATCAATTTAAATATGGCGGGCACTATTTAGACAGAAGAGAAGCCATAGATATGGCAGCTAAAAAAATAACGGATCCAGCAGCTTTTGCTATTGTAGCTGCAGGTTTAAAAGATCCATATTTCAGAATTAGAATGAAAGCATTAGGCAGTTTTGGTACTGCAAAACTAGACGATGCAACCCTTTCCTTTATTGAAAAAATGGCAAAAGAAGATGCATCAAAATTGGTAAGAGCAGATGCAATAGCTATTTTGGGAATGAAGAAAAATGCGGCATACGCCAATCAATTTGAGCAATATGTTAATGACTCCTCTTATTCAGTAGCAGGTGCTGCCTTATTAGCATTAAATGATGTAGACGCTAAAAAAGCATATGCATTAGCCAATAAATTAATCAAATCACCAGCAAAAGGAAGATTAAGCGCTGCCATCAGTTCAGTAATTATTGCAAATGGAGATGAGTCAGCTTATGACTATATCATGGACAATTTCAATAAAATGCCTTTGTCTCAAGCAAAATTCAGTGCTTTATCTTCAATTGTAGAGTTCTTGGCTAAAGTGACTGATCCAGCAAAGTTTAAAGCAGGAGTAGATGCTGTGATTGCATTTAGAAATGAAATTCCAGCTCCAGCAAGACCGCAAACCGATCCTGTTATCAACAATGTATTTTTAAAGGGATTGGCTTCAAAAAAAGAAGCAGCAGGAGCACAAGCATTAGCCGATTACGTAAAAGAGAAAATAAAGAATTAACCTATTCAACACAACAAACAATAGCGCCTCGAATTATTCGGGGCGTTTTATTTCCACTCAATGGAACTGCTCGCTTTTAACTCGATTGAAACAGGAACAACGTCAGAACCATTACTACTACTACCCGATAATTTAATAGTAACAGTTTCTGTAATCATTTTAGCAGAACTAACTTCATAAATTCTTTCGGCACGAGCGATTCCTTTCAAATTTTGATGAATGCTTTGACCAGATTGAACAAAACCAGTTTTGATCAATAAATCTGAAAAAACAGAAACAGTGGCTCTATTGTCTTGAACTTTTACAATCAAATATTGGTGGACAGATTTACTACTATCACTTACGGTAGAATCGGACCAACTAAGTCCTGTTTTTATAACTGAAGAGGCAAAGGGTAAAAAATACTTTCCTACATCTTCCTGCTCCATATCAAAAAAAGGATTGGTTTTATTGGAGGATTGGAGCGCGTGGAATTGTTTAACCTCAATCGTTTTGGGCTTGTTCACTATTTCCTTTAGCCAAAACAATTCATTGGTATTTAAACCAGCAGTATCATCGCTATTAAATACTTGTTCTTGACCAAATGCAAAAAGTTTCCCTTTTACCGATTGAACAGTTGCAGATAATTGAAGATCATCATCCGATGAATGAAGCACCCTGTATTGAGTAATAGTAGTTTTAGAAGACTGAAAGAAAATGGGCTGATTGGGAAAATGAACGTTGGTGTTGTTGTTGATTGAATGCGTAACGATAAAATGGGAATTGGTTTTTGCGATTTGGGCAATACTATTAACATGCAAAAGCACCAATGAAAAAGTGATGGTAATTAAAATATTGAAAGGTACCCGCATAATAAATGGATTTACCATGAGCCGCCAGCACCACCGCCGCCGCTGCTACCACCGCCAAATCCGCCAAATCCACCACCACCAAAGCCTCCACCGCCTCCGCCAAAACCACCACCGCCGCGGTTATTGCCCCCTAAAAGGGTTGACCATAACAGAGCTTCTGCAACATTGGCAGCACCTCTTCTACTCATCATTCCACCTCCTCTGCCACCTCCGCCACCACGACCAGAAACAACAATAAATACTACAACAAAAAGAATTATGATGAAAGTTAAAATGGAACCGCCAGGTTTACCGCCACTAGACTTATTTCTTTTGGTTTTGTATTCTCCTACTGCGGCTTTAGACAAAGCATTAATAGCATTGTCAATCCCTCTGAAATAATTTTGTTCCTTAAACTCTGGAACAATTTCGTTTCTATAAATACTAGAAGCGGTTATATCAGGTATGGCACCCTCTAAACCATAACCCACTTCAATCCAAACTTTTCTGTCTTCAATGGAAGCCAGAATCAAGACCCCATTATTGGTTTTCTTATTTCCTATGCCCCAAGACCTAAATAATTTGTTGGCATATTCTTGAACTTCATATCCATCTAAAGTTTTAAGAATTACAACCGCAATTTGATTGGAAGTACTATCATCTAATGCAACCAGCTTCTCTTCAAGAATTGCCACCTGCTCTTTACTGAGCACACCAGCTAAATCATTGACTAATCTGGGAGGATTGGGCGGAGCAATAACGTTCTGTGCAAAAGCACCCGTTAAATTAGCCAGGAACAGTAATATGAGTAGTAGTTTCTTCATTTATTTTCCAAAAACAATATCGTCAGGTAATTCATTTTTATCGGTAGTGCCATCGTAAGGGAAATGGGTAACCAGGGCTTCCCCAATATCTTGAACAATATGAGCAATCCCTTCTACAAAATGCTTCTGTTTAAATTCAGCCAGCATTAATGCTACTTCTTTGTTCCAGAAGTCATGGCCCACTTTTTGGTGAATGCCCTCATCGCCAAAAACAGCCAATTGATGATCATCCATGGCTAAATACAACAGCACCCCATTGCGGGATGCTGTTTGATCCATTTTCAATTGATAAAAGATTTCTTTGGCCCTATGAACCGGATTAACCATTTCGCATTTGGACTCTATAAAAATTCTGATTTCACCACTGGTGCGAAGTTCAGCTTGTTGAATAGCAGCAATAATGGTTTCCTTTTCAGCAGGCGTAAAATATTCACGCTGTTTCTTTTTGAATAATCCAAACATGCAAGGGATTTAGAATTTTACTTCAGGTGCTTTTTCAGAACCAGCATCGGCTTTAAACCCTTCTTTTACTTTGAAACCAGTAATGCTGGCCAAAATATTCATAGGGAAAGACCTTGCTTTTACGTTATAAGCAGCTACTGCAGCGTTAAAATCGTTTCTTGAAACCTTAATACGGTTTTCGGTACCTTCTAACTGGGCTTGCAAACCACGAAATGCTTCGTTGGCTCTTAAATTAGGATAGTTTTCAGTCACCATTAATAAACGACCTAAAGCTTGAGATAATTGACCCTGAGAAGCCTGGAATTCTTGTAATTTCTCAGGAGTAAGGTCTTTGGCATCTACTTTCATTTGAGTAGCGCTGGCTCTTGCCTTAACCACATTCTCTAAAGTACTTTGCTCAAAATTGGCTTCCCCTTTAACGGTGTTCACCAAATTAGGAATCAAATCTGCTCTTCTCTGATAGTCACTTTGTACGTTATTCCAAGACTGGCTAACGGTTTCATCCAATTTAACCAATCCATTATAACCACTCATGCCGCAACCACCAATTAATACAATTAATCCGATAATGACAATAAGGGTAATTCTCTTTGTGTTCATGTTTTAATATTTGAAGAAATGAATATACAAAACGAATGCCATATTTAATTTGTGGCAGAATGACATTTAGCTTTTTCCAAGTCTTTTTTCACCTATTTTTGCCCCAAAATTTAAAAATCTCCGAAACGATAGGCTATGTCAGTATTAGTAAACAAGCACTCCAAAATCATTGTTCAGGGTTTTACCGGAACAGAGGGAACATTCCATGCAACCCAAATGATTGAATACGGAACCAATGTGGTAGGTGGTGTTACCCCAAACAAAGGCGGAACAACCCATTTAGATAAACCTGTTTTTAATACAGTAGCCGATGCGGTTAAGCAAACAGGTGCTAACGTTAGTATCATTTTTGTACCGCCAGCATTTGCAGCAGATGCCATTATGGAAGCTGCTGAAGCAGGAATTGCTTTAGTGGTGTGTATCACTGAAGGTATTCCGGTTCAAGACATGGTGAAAGTGAAGAATTACTTACAAGGAAGCAGTACCCGTTTAATAGGGCCAAACTGTCCGGGAGTAATTACTGCAGAAGAAGCTAAAGTGGGTATTATGCCGGGCTTTATTTTTAAAGCAGGAAGAATTGGAATTGTTTCAAAAAGCGGAACATTAACTTATGAAGCTGCAGACCAAGTGGTGAAAGCAGGATTAGGCATCAGCACTGCCATTGGTATTGGTGGAGATCCAATCATAGGTACCCCAACCAAAGAAGCAGTTGAATTATTGATGAACGATCCAGAAACCGATGGTATTATTATGATTGGTGAAATTGGTGGAAGCATGGAAGCGGAAGCTGCACGTTGGATAAAAGACAATAAAACCAAACCAGTTGTTGGATTTATTGCAGGACAAACAGCGCCTCCCGGAAGAAGAATGGGACATGCTGGTGCAATTGTAGGTGGGGCAGAAGATACAGCAGCTGCTAAAATGAAAATTATGGCAGAATGCGGTATTGAAGTGGTAGCAAGCCCTGCGGATATTGGCATTACCATGGCCGCAGCACTAAAAAAATAAATAAATCAATTGTTAATATCAAGCCCGGAGCCATTAAGCTTCGGGTTTTTTTATGCAAAATGCCTCATCTTGCATCCCTACATCAGATTAATAATTAACGATACATGCGTACGATACTCTCTATATTTTGTTGCTTATCCTTACTGCTTGCAACAGCACAACAAACAAAAGAAACCAATTATACAGCCGCATATAAAATAATTGATAGCCTCATTTTAAAAGAGCGATTAACCAAAACGGCTATTGAAAAAGTTGATCAGTTATACAAAAAAGCGGTTATAGAAAAATTAGAAGCAGAGCAAATTAAAGCCCTCGTGTATAAGGCAGATTTAGAAAATGAAATAACAGAAGAAGGATTCAATAATACCAAACAAATTTTTACCCGTACTTTAAAAAAAGCCCATTCACCCGTAATGCAGGCAGTATTGCACACCATTCTTGCCAAAAAATACCTTGATTTTTATAATAAACAAAAGTGGACCTTATTAACCAAAGAAAGCTGGAATGGCCAGAAGTTCAAAGATAGTATTCAATACCATTTTAGTGAAGCAAACAAACAGGCAAAAGCATTACAATCAGTTTATATAGACGATTATTCAGCAGTGGTTTTAGGTGGATCAGAGCCGCTACCCAGATACAGCTTATACCATTTACTCATTGCGGAACAAATTCAATACTACAGCAATGATTTAGGCAATGATGGCAGTAAGGAAAACGAAGAGCGCATTATTAGGCTTTATGATGCAGTATTTGAAATGCACCAAAATGAACAAATAAATAATATAGTAGCCAGATTTAAATTGGATTTATTGACTTGGAAAAAACAGATTGACATAATTAAAGAGGAAGAATTATTATCGGAACTAAATAACTATACACATCCTGAATACCATTCATCTATTAAAGCAGCGGCATGGTTTTTAATTGCCAATACTTATGCTGAAAAAGGGAGGGGCTACCATGCATTGAGTGATACAGCCCATCAATTTGAATTAGTAAAAGCGGTAAATATTATTCAAAAAGCAAAAAAAGAGATCGACAGCACCCATTATAAAACCAGTGGCTTGGCAGACTTAGCCAATGAAATCAAAAGCAAGCAAATATGGATCGAGATTGAAAAGATCAACGAAACACAGAAACCATTCAGGGCTTACCTCAGTTATAAAAACACCGATACCCTTTACCTCAAAGTGTTGAAAGTAAATGCAAATTTTACCCTCAAGACTAATTCAAGTGAACAACAAATAAGGGAAATACTCAAACAAGATTTGTCACAAGAACAAACAATTCCATTATTACAAGCAAATGATCATCAAAGGCACTTTACAGAAATCAAAATAAATCCCTTAGCACAGGGCAATTACATCCTATTAACTAGTACAGGAAAGGATTTTAACCTAGCACTCGATAAAATGGGATACCTGCATTTTGCGGTATCAGACTGGATATACTTCAAAGACAATAACTATTATTTTATCAGAGAGTATGCATCAGGAAAACCAGTTGAACAGGCGCAGGTAAAAATATATGAAACCAAATATGATTATAAAACAAGTTCGAACAATACACAGTTAATTCAACAAACAGAAACCAATGAAAACGGCCAGTTCAGTATCCCTCAAAAACTAAACGGGAATACTCAAATTGAAATCAATAAAAAGAAAACGCAGCTTCGTTTTAGTGAATACGAATACCGTGAAAATCGTTACCAAGAATTCAGTAGTCAGCCTAATGAGAGAATCAACTACGAGCAAAATAATCGCAGGATGTACTTTTTCACCGACCGATCCATCTATAGACCCGGGCAGTTGGTACAATTCAAGGGCATCGCACTAACCAAAGACTACGATACCAAGTTTAGTAAAATTGTAACTCAAAGAAACCCAGTAAGAATTTATTTAACCAATACCAATGGTCAAAGAATCGATTCATTGAGTTTAGCAATTAACCATTTTGGTTCCATAGCAGGCAGTTTTGTGCTACCCAAAAATGGATTAACAGGCAATTTTAATATTGAAGCAGAAAACTTTAACTACACCAATAAAACAATTAAGGTTGAAGAATATAAGCGACCCAGTATTCAAGTCTTGTTTGATCAACCATCAAAGGGATACCGATTAAATGACAGCATTCATTACACAATAAAAGCCCAAGCTTATGCGGGTAATATGGTCAATGGAGCCAAGGTTAAATATACAGTAACACAATATGGTCTATATCCTTACACCCGTACAAGAAATCCAGATCCAATTTTTAAATCAGGCGCAGAAATAGCAAGTGGGATTGGCATAACCAACGAAAAAGGCGCATATACGGTTTCTTTCAAAGCCATGTACGATTCTACTAAAGAGCTAGCAAATGATTTTTCACTTACTTACATTATACAAGTAGATGTCACCGACTTAAATGGAGAAACCCAATCGGGTAATATTAATTTAACTGCCACCAAAACAGCATGGCAATTAGTGATCAATCATCCCATTGCAGTTAATAAGCAAACATTTAAACAAATCAATGCAGTAGCAATAGACCGATTGGGAAATGTAAAAAATGCAGCTATTCAAACTGCACTTTATAAAGTGATTCAACCCAAGCAAATAGTTAGAAAAAAATATTGGGGCAAATCGGATATGCATTTGTATGATGAAACTACTTACAAAAAATATTTCCCATTCGACGAATACCAAAATGAATCCGACCAAGAGAAATGGCCCATAGAAGCAATAGCAACACCCATCAATCAAGTAGAGACGGGTATGTATAAAATAAAAGTGACTGCTATTGATAGTTTTGGATTACCCATTCAATCAGAAAAAACCATTACCGTTTACGATACAAAAGAAAGAACTAAGAGCATTGAATCTTTTCACTATTACTCAAACAACTATACGAAAACCGGAGACAGCATTTTGGCAATTATCAATTATCCAATTGAAAATACCTATGTCACTAGGAAAATAAAAAAGGCAGAATTGAAAGAAAATTATCAGTTTTTGCAATTGAGTAAGTTGAATCAAGAACAAATAGTTGTATCAACAGAAGACCGAGGAGGAATCTCCATTCATGAAGCTTATATCTGGATGGGCAGGTTATACACCCATCAACAAGCCATTGCAGTGGTATTTAATAATAAAGATTTAAAAATACGAACAGGATCTTTTAGAAAAATGAATGAACCAGGTGCAAAAGAGACTTGGACCATTGAAATAGATGGACTAAATGGAAAAGAGAAAGCAGCAGAATTATTGACCACTATGTACGATGCAAGCTTAGATGCCATTTATCCAAATAGATGGGATCCTTTGTATTTATGGAATTCCAACAACAGTAGTACCGCCTTTACCAGTAATATTTTTAGAACAGAATCCATTCGGTTATTTGACAATAACGAATGCTTTTGCGAGGCAAAGCCTTATGAGCGACCAAGACTTTTGTCATCCATAAATTTGGAGTGGAGAATTAGAGAACAATTGTTGTATGAAACCACGGCATCAAAGTCAATGAAAGGAAAAATGGAAGGAGTACCTGTAATGATTAGAGGCAATAGTTCTATAAAAGAAGAGAGTTACGATAAAGTATATACTGCTGTTGAAGTGGTAGATCCTATTACAGGAGATATTTTTCGAAATGGAAGAGTAATACCTGGTAATAAGCAAGCATCTAATCTTGTTCAAGTAAGAAAAAACTTTAATGAAACTGCTTTCTTTTTTCCGCAATTATACGCAGACAGCTCGGGTAAATACCAATTCAGTTTTCAATTCCCTGATGCTGTAACCCAATGGAAATGGATGAGCTTTGCACATACCCAAGATCTAGCAACAGGGCATACGGAAGAAAAATTGGTAACGCAAAAAAGTTTGATGGTGCAACCCAATATTCCTCGCTTTTTAAGAGAGGGAGATCAAATGGAGTTAAGCGTTAAAATTGCCAATTTGACCAATAAAGAATTGACAGGAACCATCAGTTTAGAATTAATTGACGCCACTACGCAAACATCTGTAGATGGTTGGTTTCAAAATGTTTTTCCTCAGCAATATTTTACGGTAGAAGCTGGGCAGTCTAGCATTGCACAGTTTCCTATCCAAATTCCATTTAGCTACAATAAGCCACTCACTTATCGAATTATTGCGAGAACAAATGAGTTAAGTGATGGAGAAGAAAATACGGTTGCAGTATTAAGCAACAGACAACTGGTTACCGAAACCTTACCCATTTATTTACAAAAAGATACTACCCTCACTTATCGTTTTGAGAAACTACTCAATAACCAAAGCGAAGGAATCAGCACGCAAGGATTAACGGTGGAGTATACCACACAACCTATTTGGAATGCTATTCAAGCATTGGGCTTTTTAAAAACGGATCCAGAGCGAACTGCTATTCACCAATTCAATCGCATTTATGCCAACCTAATGGCTATGCATGTATTGAATAAATATCCAATGATTGGGAAAGTTTTAGCAGAATGGAAAAAGGACAGTACCGCTTTAAATAATCCTTTAGAAAAAAATGCTGAACTAAAACAAATATTATTAGAAGAGACCCCATGGGTGATGGACGCCCAAACAGGAAGTATTTTATTGAGAGAATTGGCCAATCAAATGGATATTCAAAGCATTACCAAGGAAAATGAATCTTGGCTGATTCAATTAGCTAAACTACAATTACCAGGTGGAAGCTTTAGTTGGTTTGAAGGTGGACGTTCAGACGAATACATCACTCGTTATATATTAACTGGCATAGGGAAATTAAAAAGAATTGGAGCCATTACTCCCTCTATTTCTATGCAGCTAAGACCTTTATTCATGAAGGCATTGGCATTTACCGATGAAATAACCAAAAAGGAATATAAGAAAAGCAAACCCACCCAAATCGGAAGCAGCCAATTGGATTATTTGTACATGAGAAGTTTCTATACAGATAATCCAATTCAAAATGATACTGCTTATAAAGCCTATTGGCAAATAGCCAAAAATAGTTGGAATAAGCAAAATCAATATGCACAAGCAATGATTGCATTAATTGCTAAGAGAAATAATGAAACTACGTTTGCAAATAAAATTTTAAATGCATTATTAGAAAATACTGTCATCAATACGCAACAAGGAATGTATTGGAAGAACAGATTGACTTCACGCTGGTATGCGATGCCCATTATTCACCAAACTATGATGATTGATTGCTTCAGCGAAATCAATAAAGAACTGCCCACACAACCCTACAAAAAGCAAATCAATGCA
This sequence comes from Synechococcus sp. UW140, assembly GCA_943371295.1. Classification (GTDB taxonomy): domain Bacteria; phylum Bacteroidota; class Bacteroidia; order Chitinophagales; family Chitinophagaceae; genus Sediminibacterium. The sequence goes on from CALRUG020000073.1 coordinate 12,651, forward strand.
ATGCTTACTTGGTTAATTCTGAATAAAGAGACTAATCATTGGGGTTCAGGAATTGCCACTGCAGATGCTGTATACAGTTTAATAGCGAATGGACAAGAGTGGATGAATAATAAGCGTGCTGTACAAATTGAATTAGGTAAAACAATCATTGGAACGGCAACTGAAAAATCAATGGAAGGATCGGGTTATTTGAAAATGAGAATTGAAGGAGAAAAAGTGAAAGCTGAAATGGGGAATATCACCGTAACAACTGCCACACAAAACAGCGTCTCCGATCAACCTTCTTATGGAAGTATTTACTGGCAATACTTAGCCAATATGGATGAAATTACTGCCAGTTCAGGACCTATGCAGATTAATAAGAAATTATTGGTTGAACGAAATAAGACTTGGGTAGAATTGAATGAAAACGAACCAGTGAAAATAGGAGAATTAATTACGGTTTCTTTGCAGATGAAAGTAGACAGAGATTTGGATTATGTGCATTTAAAAGATTTAAGACCTGCTGCTACAGAACCTAGTAGCCAATTGAGTGGGTATCGGTTTCAAGAAAATTTATTTTATTACCAAAGCACCAAAGATGTAAGTAATAATTATTTCTTTAACTATTTACCCAAGGGAAATTACCAATTTACCTATACCATTAGAGCAACACATAAAGGATTATACACGGCTGGTTTTGCAAGTATTCAGAGTATGTACGCACCTGCATTCAATGCACATTCCAATGCAATTAAATTAAGAATAGAAGAATAATATGATGCAGGTTGATACGATCATTATAGGACAAGGATTATGCGGTACCATGTTGAGTTGGAACCTGATGAAAGCAGGACAACAAGTATTGGTGATTGATGAATCCATCCCTTACAGTGCAACCAAAGTAGCAAGCGGAGTCATTAATCCGGTTACCGGAAGAAGAATTGTACGCACATGGGAAATAGAATTATTCATGCCCTTTGCAGTGGATACTTATACCCAACTAAGCAAAGAATTAGGTGTTCAATTAATTAGTCAATGCAATATTCTAGACTTTCATGCAACACCTCAAAACAAGATTGCCTTTTCTGATAGATTGCCCAAAGAAACCGAATACTTGAGTATAGCAGATGAACAACTATGGGCGCCTTACTTTCAATTACTATTTGGTGTGGGTGAAATTCATCCATGTTGGTTAATTCAATTACAAGAAATGCTTCATGCATTCAGAAAAAAGTTATCTCAACAAAATGCATTGAAAGAAGAAAAATTCCATTGGGCAGATTGTAACATTGGTTCGAATAGTATAGAATGGAAAGGCATCAAAGCCAACCATATTATTTTTTGCGAAGGAACAGTGGGATTGAGAAATCCATACTTCGAGTTACTTCCCTATGCAAGCAATAAAGGGGAAGCAATTATTGCATCCATCCCAGAGCTACCAAGAAAGAATATATATAAACAAGGAATCAGTGTAGTTCCCTGGAAAGAAGACCTATTTTGGATTGGGTCTACGTATGAATGGAATTATGAACACTTGCTTCCTACCCAATCTTTTTTTGATAAAACAACCCTACAATTGAATAATTGGCTAAAGCTCCCTTATGAAATTGTAGACCATATTGCTTCAGAGAGACCTGCCAATGTGGAGCGCAGGCCTTTTGTAGGATTTCATCCTATCCAAAAAAATATAGGCGTATTCAATGGCATGGGCACCAAGGGTTGCAGCTTGGCCCCCTATTTTGCGCATCAGCTCACACAGTATATACTGCATGGCGAACCCATTCACCCATTGGCAGACGTTCAACGCTTCAAGAATATTTTAAGCCGCTAATTGATTACAAAAAATTAATATTGTGCCTCAAACGAATTAGGCATGGAGCAAGCCCCCACTGTAAAGAACAATCAATACAATATTCCATTAAAGTACAGAAAGATGGAAAACCTTCACATCGTTTTTTGGCTATTCAAAGACGTAGCCTGGTGTTTAGGATTAAAGTGGTTGGGAACAGTGATGATTATACCCACGCTAATTATCTCCATTGTAATTGCTTATAGAACCAGACAATATGTATCTGAACTATGTCATAATTTGGCTATTACTGTTTGGATTTCTGCCAACTCTTATTGGATGGTTAGTGAGTTTTTTGGTTTCGATCACCAAATTATTTGGGGAGCGTATACTTTCAAGCACTTGGCCATTATTCCTTTCACCATTGGAATTCTTATACTTGCCTATTACTATTTAATTTGGAGACCATTACATACCAAGAAAACAGATTACTAAACAAATAAGCCCCATTCATCTTCGTAAGCATCTTTTTGAAATGTGCTCACCCATTGTTTGTAGAGTTCTCTAAATTTATACAAGGCTTCTTCAATAACTTGTTTGTGCGATTCATCTGCCCAACCCATGAGCACAGCAAAACCTATCTGTTCCATCATTTGCTTTGCATTGGTTCGAATATTAGATGCATTCTCCATTTTGAGCACGTATAAATCCATACTAATTGCCCCAATAATTTTTGGAGCAACAATCATCACGTTCTCATAAATCAAGGCCTTGGTAGAAGCTGGATGTGTTTCTTCTCCATCATCTGCCAAATTTTCCGCAAATGCAATCACTAACCCAAATACTTCTCTCCACTGATTGTACATGGCTTTGGCAATAGCCCTAGCAGGACCTCTGCGCCATTCTTCTGCAGTATCACCAGGCCCTACTTTATACCTGCTTTCATCCCATTCAGGTAAAAAATTTAAGTCGTTTAAATTCATGGCTTGAAGTTAATTCATTTCTGCCTTTAAAAAACGAGCAGTATGGCTGGTTTTGTGCAAGAGCATTTTCTCAGGGGTGCCCTCAAATAAAATTTGCCCACCTCCATCGCCTCCTTCAGGCCCTAAGTCAATAACATGATCCGCCATCTTCACTACATCCAAATTGTGTTCAATTACCAACACGGAATTTCCTCTGTCAACTAATTTATTCAATACATCCAGCAAATGACTGATGTCTTGAAAATGCAAACCCGTAGTGGGTTCATCCAAAATATAAAATGTTTTACCCGTATCTTTTTTACCCAATTCAGTAGCTAGTTTAACCCGCTGTGCTTCACCCCCACTGAGCGTTACCGCAGACTGACCCAATGTTACATAACCCAAGCCAACTTCTTGCAATACTTTTATTTTACGATACAAGTAAGGCACAGGTTGGAAGAAATCACAGGCTTCATCAACGGTCATATTCAATACGTCGCTGATTGATTTTCCTTTATAGCGAATTTCCAAAGTCTCCCGATTGTATCTTTTGCCATTGCATTTTTCACAATTCACGTATACATCAGGAAGAAAATTCATCTCAATCACTTTCATACCGCCCCCCTCAC
>CALRUG020000074.1:0-15789 GCA_943371295.1 Synechococcus sp. UW140
AGGTGACAAAAAAACAGCTAAAGGAAAACGTTTCCAAGGGTCTTTCGGTAAGTCTAGACCAGCTAATCCTGTTGCAGCAAAAAAGGCAGCAGCAAAAAAAGCAGCAACAAAAGCTTCTTAATTCAATAACAAGTGGGTCAGTACCGCTATGCGGAGTTGCTGATCCACTTATTGTATTATCCTTTTACGTCCGACGCAATTTTTTCAATTGCAGCCACTAATACGTCTAAGTCTGCTATTCGCGTGTACACATGGGGCGTTATTCTTACACAACTAATATTCTCCCATACAATGCCTACCGTATGTATTTTATAGGTATTGTACAACTGTTGGTCTAATTGAGCGGGTGTTAAGCCTTTGATACTTACACCACAAATAGCACAGGAATAGTTGGGCTTCAAAGAAGTATGTAACTGCACGCCAGGTATATTTTGAACTCTACTGGCCCAATAATTTTTTAAATACCGAATCCTTTCTTCTTTTCGCTTACTGCCTATTGCAGTATGAAATGCAATGGCTTCTCCAATACCTTGCTCTATTGGAAAGCTACGCGTACCAAGGGTTTCAAACTTTCTGATATCTGGGCTCTGGGGTTTATCATTGCATACCAAAGGCCATATCTTGGGGATATGTTCTTTCTTAATCCATAACATGCCCGATCCTATGGGAGCACTTAAAAATTTATGCAAGCTAGTACCAAAATAATCGCATTCTAAATCAGGTATAGCAAAATCGAGTAAACCAAATGAGTGTGCGCCGTCTACAATCACTTCTAACCCTCTGCGATGCGCCATTTGACAAATCTTTTTAACGGGCAAAATTTGACCTACCCAGTTAATGATATGCGTGATATGCAAAATTTTAGTCTTTGGTGTGATGGCTTGTTCAAATGCTTTCACAATGGTTTCGTCGTCTTCAATTGGAAAATCAAAACTGATTTGTTTGTACACAATCCCATCTCTCAATGCCCGTTGACGCCAAGCCTGTATCATATTGGGGTAGTCTTGCTTGGTACCAATGACTTCATCGCCTTTTTGCAAATTAAGTCCAAAAATGACGGTATTCAGTGCTTCTGTGGCATTTCTGTTCACTGCTATTTCTTCGGGAGAACAGCCTGCTAGCAATGCCAGTTTTTGCCTGAGTGGCTCTCTTCCTTGGTCTAAAATCCTCCACATAAAATAAGAAGGACCCTGGTTAGACAATTGATTGTAGCGCTCTACTGCTTGTTGCACCACGCTGGGCGAAGGACTCACCCCTCCATTATTCAGGTTGATGAAATTAGATGGAACTGTATAAGCTTGTTGTATCACCTGCCAGTAATCTTCGTCTGAAGCAGCAATAATTGGATTGTCTGAAGTGATTGCAGCCGCCGCTTTAAATTGTGCAGCTTGTAATTGGTTGAAAAAGCCATAACCAGCAAATACGCCGGCCATTGCGCCTGCCTTCTTTATAAAATTTCTTCTTGGCTCCACAGGTTTAATTTTAACGCTTAAGTTAAACATTATCCTCAGAAAACGGTTATATCTTTGTGCTTTAATACACCGAATATGAAGAAGAAAGGGCTGTTTTTATTGTTGATTTTGGTTTTTCTTTTGGCAACTGAATCTATTCAAGCCCAGTGTTCTATTTGTACCAAAACTGCTTCTCAATTAGGTGAAGGTCCTGCCAAAGCTTTAAACTCTGCCATTATTTATTTGGCTTTTGCGCCAATTGCCATCATGGGATTCATTGGTTTCCGTTGGTGGAAAAAAGAACAAACCATTATTGCGGCAGAAGAAGGCCGGTGATTTATACCAAATCGTCGTTGATAAACACCAGATTTTCGTCAGAGATGGAAAAGGAAAAATTGTATTTGCTAATTGCGGCGAATACCGACTTAGAACAGCCTTTTTTCATTTGATCATGCAACTCTAAATAAATGGCTTTGGTTTTAGGTAACCAGTATTCATAGTTTTGTTCAAACACTTCTTTCTCCGATCCTTCTATATCTATCTTCAATAAATCAATGGTATCCCATTGCTCTCCACGCATGATGGTTTCTACCGATTCTGCTGGTATGGCTTCTGGATTATCAGGGCTGGTTTCGGTTACCATGAAGGAACTGCTGGGTCCTGTTGGGTTCATGATAGATAAGTAAACGTCTTTATTCCACAAGCCCATACAATTGGCTTTGATGTTTGGATGGCCTGCAATATTTTTTAGCAAAGCCTGAAAATTATCTCTGCTTGGTTCTACAGCTATGATTTTACTACCTGGATATCGATGTGAAAAATAAACCGCAGCCAATCCTATATTGGCCCCTGCATCAATAATACGGGTCGGTGTAAATGGCAATGAAACATTGTATTGATCGTCTAAAAAGACTTGCTTAAACGTGTATTTATCGGTTGTTTTACTCCTTAAATGAAAAGTAGTCTGGTATTTAGAAGAAGTAAATGCACCGTATTTCTTAAACAATAAATGTATATAGAACTTGATGCCGTCTACTAGTCCAAATGCTTTTATTAATGGTTTAAACCTAGATGCCATATGGGGATTGGTATTAACTAGCCCGAAAATAACCCATTACCACCTAAAACAAAATAAAAAACTCACTTTAAATGCAGAGACAATGGGCACTCGTCTTACTTTATAATAAAAAAGTTTGCGGTGGTGTTGAAGCAAAAAAACAAATAAGTGCCAATTCAACTTCTTGGCTAATGATTGATTCCATAGTTGACTGAACTGCTTAAAAAACAATTGAACTGTCTCGGGAAATCCTTGAATAGTAGTAAATGCAGCCAAATGCTTGCTCAACATAATCCTGTACCGATTGCGATGTTCCCTTTCCGTTAAACCTTGTTGAATCGTGATATTTTGGGTATGCATTCGTTGATACACCCCTATATAAGGCAGAAATTGAATACCCCCTGAAATGGTTGCATGCATGGCCATCCACCAATCATAATAAACATCTTTGGGAAAAGGCAGTATGGGCAATAATGCCGATCTGCGCATGATACTGGCATGCCCACTCACCGTATTAAACATGGCCAACAACAATGGATCTTCCCCTTCTATTCTCCTGTTTTTTTTATTGGGTTGTGAATGGGTTGGGATTGCATCACTAAATCTTACGGAATCGCAATAAATTAATGCAGTACTGGGTTGCAAGGCGTTCATCATCAATGCTAACTTTTCTTTTTCCCAGATATCATCTTGATCTGCAAATGCAATATAATCACCAACAGACAAGCGAATGGCTTTTTCAAAATTGGCATTGTAACCAACATTGGTTGGGTTCTGAAATAATTGAATTCTTGCATCAGCTGTAGCCAATTGTTGCAACAACGCATAAGTATCATCGGTGGAAGCATCATCTACAATCACCAATTCTTCAAAAGGATAAGTCTGTGCCAATATAGACTGCACTTGTGCTTCCACAAATACAGCCCCATTGTAAGTACACATCACTATCGATAAAGATGATTGCATGATTGTTTAGCTTTATTGCCAATTTGTAAATATAATATTTAATTTAGTCTACTTAGAACAAGCAAGATGTTGACGAATCATACGCAATTCCCTTTAATCTCCATTGTGTTGGCTACTTACAATGGAGCAAAATTTCTTCGCACACAATTAGACTCTGTGTTGCAACAAGATTATCCCAATTTGGAAATCATTGTTACAGACGATAATAGTTCCGACGATACGCTTGCTATTATTGAATCTTACCAGTCAAAACATTCCATAATACAAATTATTAAGAGTACAACCAATCAGGGCTATATCAAAAATTTTGAACAGGGATGTAAGTTGGCAAAGGGTGAATACGTGGCTCTATGTGATCAAGACGATCAATGGCATCCTCAAAAAATAAGTAAATTATATGCAGCCATTGGAGATGCTGCCTTAGTGTACGCTAATTCAGTTTTATGCAATGAAAATATGGAACCTATTGGTGTAACTATTGCTGATCGGGTTACTTGCAAAAATTTTTCGAGTCCTTTAGAACAAGCTATTTTCTGTAGAATTTATGGGCACGCCATGCTCATCAAGAATCAATTTCTACAAAAGATTTTTCCGTTTCCTACCATTATTCCGCATGACTGGTGGATTGCATACACGGCCACTGTTAATGGCGGCATCCGCTATATTCCAGACCAATTGGCTTGGTACAGACAACATAGCAACAATGTGTTTGGTGCAGTGGGTGGCAAAAGAAATAAAGCACAGGAAGCGCAAGCCGCATTAAAGGAAAAACAAATTGCCCAAGAAAGAATTGAATTGTTTTATTCCTATTGTCCTGCGCATTTAGCAAATGAAAAATCGGTATTAGCCAAGTTGAATCAATATTACCATGGATCGGGCCTCTTCAATAATTTTCAAAGAATGATTTTATTTTTTCAAAACCATCAACAACTATTGGCTTCTAAAAAAAGATCCCAATTAAGGCAATGGTTATTTTGCTTAAAAATGTTCGTAAAAATTATTTAAGCCAATTGTTGATAGATGTTTAAATAAGCCTGGGCTGCTTCATCCCAATTAAATAATGATGCTCTCGACCTTACTTTTTCTGCACGATTTTTCGTAGTAAAATCTTTCATCCCTGCTTCAAATACAGCTTGCATATTGACTGGATCAAAATCAGGAAAAATATACGCTGCATCTCCGCCTATTTCTGGCAATGAAGTGGCATTCGATATAAAGATTGGTTTGCCAAAGTGCATGGCTTCCACCAGCGGCAGCCCAAATCCTTCAGATAAAGAGGGGAATACAAATGCATTGCAATTTGCATAATACCATTGCTTGTCATTCTCTGAAATAGCTCCTGTAAAAATCAATCGATTTTCAACACCCCATTTCTTGGCTTCGGAAATAATTTGTTCTAGATATTGTGGCTGTTGTGTAATACCCGCAATCACCAACTGCATTTGATTGTTGGCTAATAATGCAGGCAATACATGAAAATTTTTCTTTAACGCAATCGTACCTATGGAAAAAATAAATGAATCTTTGGGCGCATGAACCGGAGTAGTTGGCAAACTGGTTTCATTAAAATTACACCCATTATAAATGATTGAAAATGGCTTGCCTTTTAAATTGATATGCGCTTGCACATCTTTTGCCGTGTACTCCGATATAAATACAATATGACTACTTGCGTCTACTTTTTTTTGCAATTGCTTCAACCAATTATTTCTTTTCGTCATCAACTTACGTTCATCATGATAATAATTTAAATCATGAATCGTAAATACAATGGGCTTTTTAAAATGAAAAGGGAAGTAAGCACTGTCTTGACTAGTGGTATGCCAAATATCAATTTGCTTGAACAATGGTAATGTATATTTATACCAAAACTGAATCGGCAAAACAATGGTGCCCACTTCAAAATGATGCGCTTGATTGGCAGGCATAAGCAATTGAAATTGGGTATTGGTATGAATAGATTTTTTCAATAACGATTGGGCCAATTGCTTACAAAAATAAAACAAGCCAGTATTGGGATATTTCATCCGCTCTGCATCAAATAAGATGGTGGTTGGTTTATTCATGTATCAAGCATTCCCTGTATTCGCATACTCGTTTACAAAAGTAAATAGATTGAATTGCTCCTTGGATGCTTTTGCTTGTAATGCTTGGTAAATGGCTTTCTTATCGTAGGGCTTCATTCTATTTCTTGCAATCAACTGATATACCCGTTCGGTTAATAACCAAATTTTTCGATCATTTACTGCTATATGTTGTTGGTGTTCTATAATGGCTTTGGCTAATTCCCCTATTCCTTCTTTTTGTGAAGCCACTGTTTTTATGACTTCAATTTTTTTATCTGTATTAAACGCTGGCGTCATCATTAAGCGCAGGTTTTTTACGAAAGTATCTGCATCGGGCCGATCACTTTTATTAACCACAAACACATCTGCAATTTCCATTAATCCGGCTTTCATGGTTTGCACTTCATCGCCTGCTTCGGGTACTACTACAACAATAGTGGTATCGGCCAAGCCAGCAATTTCAATTTCACTCTGTCCTACTCCAACCGTTTCAACAATAATTTCGTCGAAGCCCGCTGTTTGTAAAATAGCCGTGATTTCAATGATATATGGATGCAAGCCGCCCAAAGATCCACGTGTGGCCAATGAACGAATATATACACCCGGATGATTGTACCAATCGCTCATTCTAATTCTATCTCCTAGGAGCGCCCCCATATTAAATGGTGAAGAAGGGTCAATACATAGTATCGCTACCTTTTTTCCTTGAGCAGTCCAATGCCCAATCAAAGCATCGGTTAAGGTACTTTTCCCCGCACCGGGAGGCCCAGTGATTCCAGTTATAGGTGTTTTACCTATTGGCAAACTTTGTAAAAAGCCCTCATATCCCTCCACTTCATTTTCTACCAATGATATAGCCCTTGCAATGGATTGATGATTGCCAATTTGTATGCCTGCTAATAATTGTTTCCACATATAACTGCTGTAAATGTAAATTTATGTCAACTGTATGCCAAAAAGAGCAACAAATATTTTATTAGCCCTAACCATTATTATGTTGGCTGGGCTTTTATGGAGTAGGGCCATCTTGTCTATTAGTATGGGGTTAATGGCCATTTATAGTATTTACTATTTTACAAAAAATAAGGCTGATCTTTTTTCGCCGCTGTTTTTTTGGTGTGTGTCTCCCTTACTATTGGCATTCACTGGAATTTATCAAGCTGGTTTTACAGAAGCCAATTTATCTTTTTTACTTACCCTAATGGTTTATCCTATTGCCGGCATTACTGCTATTGCCGGGGAAAAATTTGCTTTTACAAAAACCATTTCGCAACCTTGGATTCATGCTGCTTTAATTGCTTTATTGTACCCGTTAGGATGGTTTGTATTACATGCTAGTGAAGCAATTGAGCTATATGGACAAGGCAGAACATTGCCAGTATTCATGGATACCGATCACGTTCGTTTCAGTATTTTTTTATGCAGTGCTTTATTGTTTACACTCTTGCCTATTCGTAATGCGCGATATAAAAAAATATCTTTTGCTATTTTTTTGGGGGCTATTCTTTTATTGGCAGTTAGAACGGGCTGGGTCATTGCAGGAATTATTATTATTGGGTATGGTATATACTATTGGAAATCAAAACCAGTATCAACTAAATATCGTACTCGTAATATATTGATTGCACTAATTGCATTAATCGCCATTCTTGCGATAACGCCAACTGTTCAACAAAAAATCAGGTACACCCTCTACGATTGGAATACTTATAATACCAAGGGATATGATTCTAGTTATTCTGATGGAGTAAGAAGAGCCATTAATACTGTGGCTTTAAAAGCCGTCAAAGAAGATCATGCTACTGCAATTGGCTGGTCTGCTATTCCATCTGCACTACAACAAAAATTTACGCAAGTAATGAATGGGCAAAACACCCAATATGGATGGCCATTTAATCAGTGGTTGTTTTGGTGGATGGGCAGTGGCTGGTGGGGCATGGTGCTATTTACCGCATGGTTATTTTACCCTGCTTGGTATGGATTCCAACATAAAAATCCCTTCCTGATAATTTGGACATTGGCTATAGCAGTTTCTTGCTTGGTTGAAACCACCCTCAATTATCAATATGGCGCATTGCTGCATGTTTGGCCACTATTGGTTTGTTGGTATAAAAAAAATAGCGACTCCTAAATAAGGAGTCGCTATTTACGCTATCAATTAAATTTTTCTTTACTTAAAATAGTAACGAACAAATTCTCCAAATCCGATGGTGCTCATACCTGAAATACCAGATCCAGATCCAAATACACCAGCTGGGAATGCTTCATACTTTTTGTCGCCAACATAAATGTCAACGCCAAAATCATAAGCCTGATTGGTGGCAATTGGAGCACCAAATAAGGTAGCTAATTCTGCTGCAGTTACAGAAAAAGTAGAAGGCAATGTGGTGATATTTGTTTTAAACACTTTTACATTGGTATTGTTTGCTACGCCAGTAATGGTAGTCATGGTGTTTTTTCTTACTGAAATATCAATCTTCGTAGGAAGAGGTGTTCCAGGGAAAAAAGCAGAAGCTACAAATTTGCCTTCAAATGTTGGGGCAGAAGCCAATGCAATTTGGCTAGACAGCACATTATTAGGACCCGTTTCAAAATTCACACTAATAGCAGGAACATCTTCTATACCAATTCTTTTTGGGATAGGGCCATCATCTTTAGAACAGCTAGTTAAAAAAGCAAAGCTCCCAAAAATGAATGTTGATAGTATAATTATTTTATTGATTTTCATAATCTAAATTTTTATTTTATGGGTCTATTAAAGTTGCCAGAATACCTTAAATGATTCAGGAACTTTTTGTGGCGGAGCATTGCTATTTAATTGAAGCTCATTTAAGTTAAATGGTAAAGACCAAGGATACTTTCTGTCATTTGACACTGGAATAGCTGGACCGTTTGGAGGAGTTACGCTTGAAACAGTACCTTCAGGTGCTGGCGCGAATAAAACAGGGTAGCCCGTTCTTCTATAATCACTATAACTATCCACTGGATTTTCTATACGATTAATCCATTTTTCAGTCATGATATACTCTAACTTTTTAGCATCAGAGCCTGCATCAAATAATGCAAGAACTGCAGCTTTATAAGTAGTTGTTGCTGGCAAAGTAGAAATTGCTGGAACTGTTTGTGAAGCACCGGCTGATCCTGGCTTTACAAAGTTGGTAATAACATGATCAACTTGTCCAAAAGACTCATCTAATGCTTTACTAAATACAGCTCTTGCATTACCAGTCACTAAACCTGTTTGAATCAATTCAGCTTCTAAATACAATCTGTCTGCATAAGTAAGGAATTGGTGTGGTAAAGCACCTGTTCCTGAGTTCTGTGGTCCGATAGAGTTGATTGATTGACCCAATCCTTGATCGTAACGACCTCCAGCAGGATAAATCCCTAGTAAAGAATAGGTTTGGCTATTAGATCCATCTCTACAAGGTCCTGTTGAACCAAATACAATAGTGATAAATCCACCATCACGGTATTCAGTACAGTTTTCAGGAATACCATTTGAACCACCTATTGGTGTTTTTTGATTGTAGATATAATAAGGAATTCTAGGATCAACTGCATTGGTTAGAATATTTGGATTTACCCCTTTCATGATTTCATACAACCATGGGCTAAACAATTGTCCACCACGCTGAGTTGCATTGTAATCTCCAAAAGCAGGATGTCTGTCATCTGTTGCTCCAATTGGACCATAAGGCATCATAAAGCTTTCAGCTTGTGAGTTGATCAACGTAGTTGGACTTGCCAATAATGCTGAAACTTGTGATCTAACATCTTGTACCAATCTAACTTGCGTGTATAGCTTTAATTTGATGGTATTCGCAGCTTTTATCCAATTGGTTACATTTCCTTTATAGATATAATCATCCGCTCCAGGAACTGAAGGATTGATGGTAGTGTTGTTTAAATCTGCAATACCCTCATCAAGTAAAGTGAATAATTTAGGATAAATAGTTGCTCCTTTATCAAATTTAGGCTGAGTGATACCTGCCTCAAATTGATCAAACTCAGAAAAAGGCACATCTCCATATACGTCTACTAAAATGCTAAAAGCATAGGCTTTTAAGATTTTTGAAATACCAACATATTTGAAACGCTTCTCTGCTGTACCTCTTGTTATAATCACATTAAGGTTAGAAATAGCCGCATACAATCCATCCCATCCTTGCGCACCTGCACCATATCTGTCTGCTCCAACTCTACCAGTTTGCTGATGAACATAAACAGCCATAGTGTTTCCCATTCCTGAACCCAAAGCCAAGTTATTTGAAATATTGCGTTCAGCAGCACTCAATACCATGGACAATTGAACCGAAGATGGAGTTGGGCTATTCGGGTTTTTATTTACATCCAGAAATTTTTTACAGCCAGTTCCTACAATTGCTAAAACTGAAACTGCTATAAAAGTGTATTTGAAATAATTCCTTCTCATAATTTTAAATTTTCTTTATGATATTAGAAAGTTACGTTTAAGTTAATCCCGAATCTCTTTGTACTTGGAGCACCTCCTGTTTCAACACCTTGTGTTCCAGTACCAACAACAGAGTTGATTTCTGGATCAAAATTGGTGTACTTAGGAATATTGGGAGCCCAAAACCATAGATTACGGCCACTTAATGAAAGAGAAACATTGGTTAAGTTTAACTTTTTCACCAAAGTTTGTGGCAAAGAATAAGACAATGAAATCTCTCTTAAACGGTAAACAGTACCATCAAAAACCGCATATTCAAATGCACCATTCGTAGCAAAACTTGCTCCGGTTCCAGCAGTAAAGAATAAATCATTGGTGGTAACTTTTGTTTGATTAGGCACCGTTTTACCACCTACCAAAAGAGGTGTAAATCTGTTTAAACCATCGGCACCTGTAACTGGAGTAGGATTACCGTAAATACCAGTAATTACTCTGTTCTTCTCTCTGTCTTCCACATCTTTGGTAACACCTCTTCCCAACATACTACTAATAGTTTCAGAGTAGAAAGAGCCTCCTTGTGTCATATCGAATAACACGTTTAACTGAAATCCTTTATAAGAGAAAGTATTGGTGAAACCCATTTTGTAATTAGGGGTTGGATCACCCACCATACCTGGGTTAGGATCAACCAACGGCATTCCAGAAACTGTGCTAATTAATAACTGACCATCAGCAGATCTAGCAGAATAAGAACCTCTCAAATATCCATAAGGCATTCCTGCTTCAATCCAGTTGAATCCACCTAATTGAGCACGTGTTAAACCTGCTGCCAATCTTTCAACTGTATTTCTGTTCTTGGTGAATATCACCCTTGTATCCCAACTGAAGTTTTTAGTGATGATTGGTTTAACATCTAAACCAATTTCAATACCTGTATTGCGTATTGCACCTAAGTTGGTGAAGAATGAGCTATAACCAGTTGTTTGAGGCAAGCTGATTGCATAAATCAAATTGGTTGAACGCTTATCGTACCAAGTAACTTCTAATCCAAGTCTTTGTTTAAAGAAACGAACATCAGAACCTAATTCAAGTTCTGTTGTAAACTCCGGTGTTAATAATGGGTCAAAAGTAGAACCCCCTCTAGTTGCTAAAGGTTGACCTAAGAAGCCAAGTGCATTTAGACCAAAAATGGGTTCTCCATTATGTGGTGCAGCGTCATTACCCACTTTCGCATAACCTACACGAATTTTACCATAATCAAACCAGTTGTTTTTTAATTTAAATGCATCAGACCATACCAATGATCCTGAAACTCCTGGATAGAAATACTTCGCATTTTGATAAGGAAGGGTTGAAGTAAGATCCGCACGACCTGTTAAGTTCAAGTAAGCAAATCCTTTATAACCAAAAGACGCATCAGCAAAAATACCCACCAAACGTCTTGTTGATCTTGTATCTCCACTGAATGATTGTCTACGGGTATTGGTTAAGTTAAATAAATTAGGAACAACAAAATCTACTCCGTAAACCTGTTGAGCTCTAGATGTTCTTTCATTCACTTCACTACCTAAGTTAAAATCAAGCGTTACATTTTCAATCAACTTAGGATTATTGTAAACTAAAACTATTTTACCTTGAATTTCTTGTTGTCTATTAACAACTTCAGTTAAAGTACCCAACAAGTTGTCGGCACTACCCAAAGAAGATTTATTAATGATCTGATCTCTGAATAAAGCATAACTATTTACTCCACCATTAAACTCTAGTCTTAGTCTATTGCTAAATTTATACGTAGCTCTTAAGTTGGCTACAATACGATCGTCAATTGAAGTAATCACGTTATTTTTTGCACCCCAAACTGGGTTGGTGTATTGACCATCGTTAAAGCCAATTTGCTGACCTGCTCTGTTTTCTGAAGGGAAGCCTACAATATCCCAGTTTCTTGCCATTGTATAAGTACGACCCCACTGAGAGATAAAGCTCTGTGCTTGTCCTACAAATCCACCAATCTGTTTGGTACGTGCATAAGAAAGACTCGCTCCAATGGTAAGATTTCCAATGGCTGTTTGTCCTCCAACACTCACGTTATTCTTGGTATAACTTGAATTGGTGATATATCCTTTTTGGTCAACCCTAGAAAGCGTTACGTTGAATAAAGTACTTCCTTCTCCACCATTTAAACCAATTGAGTTCTCTACTAGATTACCCGTGTTGAATAAATTTTTAACGTTATCAGGATAAGCTTTATAGGCAATCTGTCCGTTTGGAAACAATTCAGGATAAGAAGCAAACATAGTAGCCCATGTTGTAGCAGGGATTGAGTCAACTCCAGAAGCTGAAGTACGAATAGGTATACCACTCGCATTGTACACTACTCCTTTCCCAAATTTAGCTCCCCAAGAACCATTAGAAGATTGCGTTCTAAAATTGGCACCTGCTCCGTATAAATTTTGAAATTCTGGAATATCAGAAATCTTTTCCATGCTATAACCAGCTCTATACGTAACATTTAAAGACTTAGCACCCTTTTTAGGAGCACCAGACTTAGTAGTAATTAATAGAACACCGTTTGCAGCTCTTGATCCATATAGAGAAGCTGCTGCAGCTCCTTTCAATATATTCATTGACTCAATATCATTCGGATCTAAGTTTCCTAATCCAGAACCATATGTACCACCACCAGCAAAAGGACTGGTTGTGTTAACAATTGGATTACTGTAAGGAACACCGTCCACAACAATTAAAGGCTCACCACCATTGAAAGAAGAAACCCCTCTAATTTGTATACTGGCTGCTGCCCCTGGAGCACCTTGTCCCGCTCTAATATCAACCCCTGGCACTTTACCAGCCAAGCCGTTTAAGATATTGGGTTCAGACTTTTGTAATAAGGTGGTTGGATTTACAGTGGATACCGCATATCCTAATGCTTTTTCTGAACGCTTAATACCCATGGCTGTTACAACCACTTCTGATAAAGCCGCTTCAGAACTTTCTAAGGAAATATTTAAAATGGTACTGGTTCCAACTACAATTTCCTTGTTATTGAAATTCAGGCTAGAAACAACCAATACATCCCCTTTGGATGCTGAAATTTTAAAATTTCCTTGAGCATCGGCAGAAGCCCCGCTCGATTTTTTCCCTTTTACTACAATAGAGGCCGAAGAAATGGGGGCCCCTTTTGCATCAGTTATCTTGCCCGTAATCGATAGATTCTGGGCGCTCGAAACAATGGTAAATGATACCATCGTTAGCAAAAAGATAGACAAGATTTTAATCATGTACTTAAGTTTTAGTTTTGCCAGTTAATTTTGTTGCACCAACAATATATTAAGTAAATGTTAAAAAATTGAATTTTTAGAAACAAAATGTTTAGAAAAAAGGTGAATGAGCCATTATAAGCCTTGAACAGCCTTTTAATAAAATAACATGTAAAATTTACATATATGGGTTCCTTAAGGAAGTAGTCGATAGTTTTTAAAATCAAATGGCCTTATTCCCGTTGCCTTTTCAAAATAATACAAGAGCCGATCTTTTATGCTGAATTTTTTCTTTGAGGGATCAAAACTGATATCCCAATTGGCTCGTTCTATTCTTGCATGCATCACGAATGGATGGGTGCCCTGGAATTTTTCTAAAGAATCAAATTGACTGTAATCAAAATAATCTGGTTGTTCCATATACGCTTTAAGCGCATCATCGTTGTGCCAGAGTTTACTAAACTCTTTTTGCTTTTTCATCATTTGTTGAGGAGACTTTACCCAACCATAATGATATATATAAGCATCAATGGCTTTTACTTTTAATTTCTGCCCCTCTTTTCTAAATCCTTGGGCATCTTTATAGGCAGATATATTTCGGTCATTTCTTATTATTCGCACTTCTTTGCTGTACCAGGTTCTGCTATCTCCCACATAATCGTAGGTTCCATAAAAATGGAGATAATTGAATAATAAACCTTCTACTTGATATTGGTCTTTGTAATTGGCACAACCTTTTAGTATAGTTGCATGATACTGCTCATGAACCACTTCATCACCTTGAATATAAAATGCCCAATCGGCGTCTTTGCTAATCAGTTGCATTGCCTTATTGGTTTCTACCGCTAAAACCGAACCACCAGAACGCAGATTTGGATCCCAAACAGAATGATGAATCTTGATTTTAGGATCATTGATTGATTCCATTAATTCAATGGTACCATCGGTACAATCCCCAATTAAAATGATCATTTCGTTTACCATAGGTAAAATAGATTTTACCGCTTCTACAATGGGGTAATCATTTAACACCGCATTTTTGATGATGGTAAAACCCGAAATTTTCATACACAATATTAATCTTTAATCAATGTTTATACAAGCTCTTTTCATTTTACTTAAATTGTGAAGCATATGATCAACTTTGTTCCCATTTTTCCACTTGCCTTAGTTGTATATCCTGGTGAGGAGTTGAATCTTCATATTTTCGAACCCCGATACAAGGAATTAATTACCGAATGTTTTGCGGAAGCAAAGCCCTTTGGTATTCCTACTGTTTTAGAAAACGGCGTGGCAGAAACCGGCACCATGGTAGAAATCACGGAGATTGTTCAAGTATATGAAGATGGTAGAATGGACATAAAAACCCGTGGCATCAAAGTGTTTCAAGTATTAGAGCTGATTGATTCTATCCCAGATAAATTATTCAGTGGTGCCATTGTTAGTTATCCAAATAATGAATTAACTACCAAGCCTTTTGTCTCTTTTAAAATTTTAGATTCAGTATATGTGTTGCATCGTTTATTGAATGTAACTAAGAACTTTAATAAAAAAGTAGCCGATATCATGAGCTATGATATGGCACACCATGCTGGGCTCTCATTGAAAGAAGAATATGAATTATTGTGTTTGTTTAAAGAAGATCAAAGGCTAGAATATTTACGTAGACATTTAGAAAAAGTGATTCCAGTAATTACTGGAATGGAGCAATTAAAAGAAAAAATCATCATTAATGGCTCTTTTAAAAAAATAAAGGGGTTCAATCTTAATTAACATCATGGGCATTTCACTTTGTTTAGATTTTGGTAATACACGCTTAAAAGTGGCAATATTTAATGGAAGAGATTTTCAAGAAGAAATTAGTTTACCAGATGCCACTGTTGAAACGATTGCTACATTAATGACTCAATGGAATCCTAAAAAAGTCATTCTTTCTTCCGTAATCAACCATGATCCTGCCATTGAAACTTTAATGGCTGCAAAAACAGCATTTCATAAATTGGGGCATACTAGTTTACTTCCATTGACTACCCCAGTTGGCAAACCCGAAACCATTGGAGCCGATCGGTTGGCGTTGGTGGCTGCTGCGGTAGACCTTTTCCCCAAACAACATAACTTGGTGATTGGTTTGGGCACTTGTATTACCTATAATTTTATCAATAATCAACACGAATTTTTAGGCGGAAGCATTTCTCCTGGTATGAATATGCGGTTCAGGGCCATGCACGAGCAAACTGCTTTATTACCCTATATAAAGGCCGAATCGCCCTTTCCTTTAGTTGGATATGATACCAAAACCAATCTTTTGAGTGGGGTAATTTGGGGGATGACCAAAGAAATAGATGGAATAATTGACGAATATGCCCTAAAATACAGCAACTTTAACGTGCTATTAACCGGGGGGGATATGCCTTTTTTTGTACCGCACCTAAAAAACAGGATATTTGCCGACCCAAACCTAATTTTTAAAGGCTTATATGCAATCAGTGAGTTCAACAACAGGTAGGCTGGCTTTTGTGGTTAGTTTCATCTCTTTTTTCGCAATCAGTTCATCTGCTCAGGTAAATTCACCATTTTC
>CALRUG020000075.1:0-15422 GCA_943371295.1 Synechococcus sp. UW140
TTGGCATCAATATAGATCGACATTATAATATTGTAGATCAATTGTTAGACACTACGGGCACCGAAAAATTCCTTACTGCACATTATGAGTATTCTACTTTAAATAGCATTCGACAAGACCAGTATTCTTCTGTAGGATTGAGTGCCAATTTTTTATTTGATAATAGAGATAATGCGGTTAATCCGAGAAAGGGTCAATATGCATTAATGAGTTTTAGAATTAATAATGAAATTTTTGGAAGTACTCGTTCGCACAATACTTTATACTACGAATTCAGAACTTATTGGAATCCTACTAAAAAGCTGCTAAGGCCACATATCATTGGGTTCTGGACCATGGGACAATTTGTAACAAGTGGCAAACAACCCTATTTAGAAATGCCTGGTATTTCTTGGGATATGTATAATAGAACAGGCAGGGGTTATGTACAAGGAAGAATTCGTGGTGAAAATATGTGGTATGGAGAAACAGAATATCGTTTCCCCATTTCAAAAAATGGTTTATTGGGTGGTGTAGCTTTTTTAAATTTAACTACAGCAACCAATGAAGCCAGGCAACAAAAATTGGCAGACGAATTTGCTGCTGGCTATGGAATTGGACTAAGAATTAAAATGAGTAAGAAAACCAATACCAATATTGGTATTGATTATGGCATGGGCCGTGATGGAAGCAATGGTATTTACATCAACTTACTAGAAACTTTTTAATTGATCCGCTTTTCTTGGTTCGATGGTTTAGTTAATCAATCGATAAATAAAAACGGTGGTTCTTTTCATTAATACTGGAAACTGTTTTGAATTCAATGTTTCTCCAGGTGCATGTGCTCCTCGGCCAGATGCTCCTAATCCATCTAAACAATCTGCATAAGCAGCCACATAAGAAATATCTCCTGCTCCTCTACTACCTGGATTACCAGGTACTACTTTGCCCAAGCCCATATCTTCACTGGTTTTGCTCAATATATTGGCCAATGCTTCATTCCCTTTAGTAGGAGCCATGGATGGTATTCCATCCTGAAAACTGATGCTTGCTTTAGCGCCCGGTAAACTTTCTGAAACAATTTTTCGCATGGCATTTCTCGCATTGTTTTTTTGTTCTTCTGTTAAGAAACGCAGGTCTCCATTTACAAAAGTTTTAGGCGAAATAATATTCGTTTTACCTGAGGCTTCCCCACGTTGTTGTTCAAAATTGGCATTCACTTCTGATCCACCTATAAAAATACCTGGGTTGAAAGTGAGGTATGGTTCCTTGCTTAAAGTTTCTCTAAAACTATTTACAATTCTAGCTGCTTCATAAATGGCACCATAACCGCCAGATCCAAATACACCTGAAGAATGACCTTGCTTTCCTTCTACGGTTAATTCCCATGAACTAGCTCCTCTTCTTGCAGTTGCAATGGTATTGAATCCTGCAGCTCCTTCAAATGCAAGTACTGCATCGTGTTGCTTTGCACGCTCTATAAAATCTCCTCTTGTAATACTTCTTGGCTCACCTGCATTTTCTTCGTCTCCCGTCATATAAATAGTAATGGTGGAGTTATTTAATAAGTTTAATTCGTGCATGGCTTTCATGGCAGCAATGATGATGACATCACCCCCTTTCATATCGTTAATGCCTTGTCCTGTAATGGTGCTATCATTCAAAATAGTAAATGGATTGCTGGGCATATCAGGTTCAAACACGGTGTCCAAATGGCCCAATAGTAATAATTTTTTTCCTTTATTGCCCTTTCTAGTTGCTACCAAATGCCCTGCACGCTTAATGGAATCGGGCATATTGATCCATTCGATGTTAAAGCCTAATTTTTCTAATTCTTTGGCGTATAATTGACCAACTGCTTTTACGCCTGCCACATTAAATGTTCCACTATTGATGTTTACTGAATTTTTAAGGAGTTCCATCATAGCAGGATAATGTTCCTCTATCTTTTTTATTAGTTTTTGTTCAATCGGTTGAAGGCTTTGAGCACTACTCATTAAAAATGAAATAGTCATTAAGCATAAAAGGAAGCATTTCTTCATAAAAGGATATTTGATGCTCAATTTAAGCAATCAATTCCCTTTTAAAATTGATAGTTTAAGACGATTATTTGATATTATTAAAAATAGTATTGTATCCTTTCGTTATTGCGGCTGCTTATCAATAATTTTAATTGAATTAATTTCTTGTACATGACCAATAGTGCTGCTTATAGTTCAAAATATGAAACCCTTTTAGCAGTTGGTCAATTGGGTGGCTGGGAGTATAATGTGCTCAGTCAAGAGCTTTGGTGCAATTCTTATTATTTTGAAATGTTAGGCCGCAGTGATCGGGTAATTGCTGATTGGGCTTGTTATTCTATTAAAGAAGTGTGGGAAAACTGGTTACATCCCGAAGACTTATCAAAATCCAAAGAGTATTTTGCTGATTTTATTTTAAATCCTGAAAAAGATTATGCGCAACAGTTTAGGATGTTGCATTCCAATGGGGAATGGGTGACCATTTTGAGTAGGGCATCGGCCATGCGCAATGAAGATGGCGATTTATCTGGAATGATTATTGGGACTCATTTAGATATTACTCAAAGCCAGCAGCTTTCGGATAATTTTAATATTACGCAAAAAGAGTATGAAAAAAGTAAAAAGCAAGTTGTAAAAGATAATGCGCTATTAAAAGCCATTTTAAATAGCCCCAAAGATTTATTCATTATTGCGATTGATAAAAAGTACCAGTTCTTGGGTTTTTCAGATGCGTATATAGCTTTTGCTAAAAAGGTTCTTCAAAAAGAGGTTGCTATTGGTATGAGTGCTTTTGATGTATTGCCCCCTGAATTGCAAACCCTTGCAAAGTCTAATTATGATAGGGTTCTTGCTGGGGAAAGCTTTGTGGTTACAAATAATTTTGTATTTCCAGATGGTAGAAGAAGGTATTATGAAAACAAATACAACCCAATTATTGATCAACATGGTAAAATATTGGGCTTCACACTGTTTGCAAATGATGTAACGGTCCTGAAAGAGCAGCTAGAAGAAACCAGAATTGTAGACATGCGTTATGCTGCTTTGTTTGATGGAGCAGAAGACGCCATTTTAATTGCTGACGCCAACAGTGGTCATTTGGTAGATGTGAACGATAGAGCTACAGAATTGTTTGGTTATACAAAGGCAGAATTAGTTGGGATGCACCAAACTAAATTGCATCCTCCTGATGAATTGACTAAAATTGCTTCATTGTTTCAAAAATTCACTCAGTCTAAAACACATCAATTTGTAGACGTTCATATTATTGACCATAAAGGAAAAATTAAACCTGTAAGAATCACAGCTGGTGCACCTTTCAGAGCGGGAAAATATTTGTTTTTAGCAGCTTATTTTCGAGACTTAAGTACAGAGAGAGCCGCTATCAATAAGGCTTTAACCATACAAGAAATGTTGTCTAAAGCCGAGGGTATTGCACATGTGGGTAGTTTTGAAGTGATGCTTCCCGAAGGTCATGCTATTTGGAGTGATGAAATGTTTCGAATTGTAGATTTATCTCCTAATGAAACATTGGCACATAAAGATCTTTTTACGCAATTAGTGATTGAAGATGACCAAGAAGTATACCAAAAATGGATGAGTAAAGTGTCTACCATTGAAGGGGAGTCTACTCCTGTTCAGGTACAAATTAAAACCCATAATGGCGCTTTGAAGCATCTTATTATTAGTGGTGTGGGTTATAAAAATGTACAAGGAGAAATTTATAAATTCATTGGAGTAGTAAAAGATATTACCACCCGAGTAATCACGATGGAAGGCCTAAAAATGCAAAACCAAAAATTAAGGGAAATTGCTTGGGCTCAATCTCATTTAGTGAGAGGACCGCTTTCTGATATTTTAGGCATCACTAAAATCATTCAAGATGATGTGGCAACC
Source organism: Synechococcus sp. UW140 (assembly GCA_943371295.1). Lineage (GTDB taxonomy): Bacteria > Bacteroidota > Bacteroidia > Chitinophagales > Chitinophagaceae > Sediminibacterium. The sequence goes on from CALRUG020000075.1 coordinate 3,894, forward strand.
GATCAGGAAAAAGAACTTTTAATAAGCCAATTGCACGAAGCTGCCCAAAAATTGGATTTGGTAATTAAAGATGTGGTAAATAATACCAGCACTTTTGATGAATCAGCCTAAAATACCTAAAAATGGGTATATCAAAACGCCAATTTTTAAGCATATTGCATCAGGATTTCATCCTAAAATCGGGGTACATTCATATCGGGGGGTGTGTTTGTCCCCGATTTGTATTTTAACCCTTTTCTCCGCTCCGTTTTTAAAATTCATTAATTAAAGCAGCCGTTTTTGAAGCTGCTTCTTCCATTGGTACATGGCCTATATTGTTTAAGATAGCTAGCTTGCTTCCCTTAATATCTTTATTAAACAAATAGGCATTTTGTACAGGGATCAATCCGTCTTTGTCTCCCCAAATAATCAGGGTGGGTTTTTGGATGGTCTTAATTTTATCAGGCTCCTGCTCTAATCCCTTTTTAAACATAGCTAATAATGCTTTTCTGTTTCCTTGGGCAATAGCCATATCATGAAAGCGATCAATTTGTTCTTGGTTAATAATGGTTTGGTCTTGATATATTCCCTTTAAGCTGGCACTTACCAAAGCTTTTGGGGTAATGAATAGCATTACATTATTGATTACTGGAGTAGAAGCAATCTTAAAACCGATTGAACCTTTTGCATTCATCACTGGATATCCTGTTGCATCAATTAAAATCAGCTTTCTTACTTTGTTAGGAAAATAGGTAGTGAACTGCCATGCAATTCCTCCTCCTAAAGAATTGCCCCCTATATCGCAGAGTGGTATATTTAACTTGGTTAAAAAAGAGTCCAAAAATTGACTATAATATTTGAAACTGTATTCGTTGGTTGCATTAGGACCAGTAAGTCCAAATGCCGGCATATCTAATGTAATAACCCTTCTTGTTTTATTTATTTCTTTTACAACTGCCTCAAATGTGTGTAAGGAAGAACTAGTTCCGTGTATTAAAACCAAAGGAACGGAATCATTCGGATTGCCTTGATCTCTATAATGCACATTCATTCCCATCATTGGCAAAAACTCCGATTCGTTGTTTACATACAATGGTTTTAATTCTTCTAAACTTTTGTCTGGTTGAAAATAGATTACAAACAATAGCACTAATAATGCTAGAATAGCACCAAAAAAATAACCAATATATCGTAAGAACTTTTTCATTTGTTATGATTTAGTCTTACAAATATATTGGTCAGTTGAATAAGGCTATATTAATTTGTGCGAATGGCTCCTATTCCTTCAATAAACAATTGTTTATTTAGTGCTGGTATTTCAATTTTATTCAGGTTTTCTCCTCTTTCTTTTAATGCCTGCCATTGGGTGGTATATTGTTTTAGTAAATCTTTATTTGGTTTGTTCACCCTTGGAATATCGCTTTCGGTTTGATTCATCATGAACATATAATTCGCTGTAAACTTGTTTAAGAAGTTTTCTGCGTCATCATAAGCTGTTGCCTTTCGCTGAATCATTTCTTCATCCCATGCTTGTATTTTTTTAGCCAATGCTTCTGCACTGGTTTTTGTGTTACCCTTTGGTAGGGTTTTAATCAATTGATCTAACTGTTGCTTCTTTGCAAACAATTCATTTACCATCGTATGCATTTCTTTAACTGTATTTTCCATATTAGTCATCACTTCATCAAACTCTGCATACTCAGCTACTGTAGTTGGATAATTAGGATTTGCTAATATGGTTGCAGTGGTACTTACTGTTTTACCTTCTGCTTCTATACTAATGGTATATGTTCCAGGTATGGCTTTGTGTCCACGGAAACTACTTTCAATATAGGTATTGGGAATTCCAGGCATGGTTGCATGTCTTAGGTTCCAAACAAATCTGTTCAACCCTTTATTGGTAGACAAGGTTGATTCTCTTGGTGGCGCACCGTCGTATCTTTTGTAAGTAGGGTCTGCTTTTGAACTAAAGCTTCGAATGATTTTGCCATTTGCATCTTTAATAGTCATTGTTAGTTCTGCTTTTTCTTTTAACTCAGGCAAATCATAGTATACTACAATTCCTGTTGCAGGATTTACTCCTCTGTATGGATTGGTGCCATCAAAGTCTGGATTATTGCCATCTAATTCTGAGCCTCCTGTTGCTAAAATAGCTGGAGCCGGTTCATACACCATCATTGCATTGGGTGCTGATTTGTATTGCCTTACCAATGTTAAATCATCTAGTATCCAGAATGATCTGCCAGATGTTGCAGCAATTAAATTGTTTTGGTGTACACGCAAATCGGTGATGGGGGCATTGGGTAAATTCAATTGAAATGGAGCCCAATTTTTTCCTCCATTAAATGAAATATACACGCCATTTTCTGTTCCTGCATACAACAAATCTTTTCGCTTATCATCTTCTCTTACTACTCGTGTGAATGATCCTACTGGTATTCCATTGCTGATATTGGTCCAGGTTTTTCCGTAATCGGTACTCTTGTATAAGCCTGGTGTATGGTCATTAAATTTGTATCGGGTTGTTGCAATGTAAACCGTTGCTTTATCAAATGGAGATACTTCTATTGCATTGATTAAACACTCTGCTAGTCCTGCTGGTGTTATATTTTTCCAATTCGCTCCTCCATCTTTAGTTATGTAAACCAATCCATCATCACTTCCTGTATAGATTACTCCTTTCTCTAATGGTGATTCAATTACATAACTTAATGTACCATAATTTTCAGCACCAACCGATTCGTTGGTAAATGGTACCCCTGGCTTTACTTGTTTTTCTTTTTCATTACGGGTTAAATCGGGTGATACTTCATCCCAGGTTTTTCCCATATCCCTAGTTCTGAGTAATACTTGTGCGCCATGATAATAAGTACCTGGCTCATGTTGACTATGAATGATGGGGGCATTCCAATTGTACCGATACTTCATGTCTTTTGCATCCATCGCTAAATACTGTAAGGGTGCAGCCATGATATTGGTACTTGCATTGTTCTTGGTATCTAATACTTCAATCGTTCCTTGATAAGATCCGCCCAATACATATCTTGGGTTATTGGGATCAAAAGCTAAGAAGGCACTTTCACCTCCTGCTGATGCAGACCAATCGGCGGCTGTAATCCCACCGGAAAAAGACCTACTCGCAATTTTTACAGAACTATTGTCTTGTTGTCCACCATAAATATTATACGGAAATAAATTGTCTACATTGATGCGATACATTTGCGCTGTGGGCATATTGCTTTGACTGCTCCAAGTTTGTCCGCCATTAAAACTTATGGTTACACCACCATCATCTGCCATCACTAAATTTTTTGAATCACTTGGATTAATCCAAAGATTGTGATAGTCTCCATGAACTCCTTGTATGTTTTCCCATGTTTTTCCTCCATCAATTGATTTTAATGCAGGAGCACTTAATACATACACTGTGTTTTCGTTATTTGGATCGGGAAACACTTCTATATAATACCATGCACGTTGAATGATTTTGTGTTCTGCTGAAACCTGACTGAAACTTTTTCCTGCATTATTAGATACATATAATCCTCCTGCATTTTTATCGAAATCACTTTCAATTAATGCATACACTTTATCTGAATTTGCTCCACTTACTGCAATCGCCATTTTACCCATTTCTTTAGGTAAACCAGTACTTAATTTTTCCCAGTTGGCTCCGCCATCGGTTGATTTGTATAAGCCACTACCCGCGCCACCACTGATTACTTTCCATGGCAAACGTCCATGCTCCCACATGGCTGCATATAAAATATTGGGGTTTTTTGCATCCATGGATAATTCCGCACATCCTGTTTTATCGTTGATGTACAATATTTTTTTCCATGTAGTTCCTCCATCAATGCTTTTGTAAATACCTCTTTCTGTAGAATTACTGTAAAGTGCCCCTTGTGCTGCAACGTATACAATATCTGGATTACTAGGATCAATGATTACCCTAGCTATATGTTGTGTTAGGTCTAATCCAATTTTTTTCCAAGTGTTTCCTGCATCAGTACTTTTATACATGCCATCTCCATGATGTGTCATTACTCCTCGCATGGCATGTTCTCCCATTCCAACATAAACAATATTGGTATTGCTTTCCGATACGGCAATTGCTCCTACTGATCCTGTTTTAAACTGCCCATCTGAAATATTTTTCCAAGTAATTCCTCTGTCGCTGGTTTTCCATAATCCACCACCGGTGGTTCCCATATAATAAGTATGGATATCTCCTTTAACTCCTGTACCTGTATTGGATCTTCCTCCTCTGAAAGGCCCAATGCTGCGCCATTTCACCGGTTTAAAATAATTGTTTACATTTTCGGTACTGGGTTCTTTGCTGGTTTGTGCAAATGAATAGTCTGCACCAGTTACAAGGAGCAAACCTAAAAGCAGTTTATGCATATTGGCTGAATTTTATTCAGAAATATACGCCATATTCTTTACTGTATCTTTGTAAAATGCCTAAAGGGAAATTAGATATAATAGATAGGGTATTGGAAATATGTTATAAACACAATCCTGATGCTTTGTTTGTAATGAGTTTAATGCACCAGTACGAAGAGCGTGGTAGTTTAAGTAAAAAACAATTGCAGGGCTTATTGTCAAAAGCAAGTAAAGTGCCTGATATGCCTGCCAATTTATTGGCTACTTTGGAAGCTACTATTAATAGAATGCATACCCGAGAAAAAGCACCTGCTTCAGTGGGCAAACCCCTTTTTGAAAAAGATTTGCCGCTGGGTGAAAAAATGGAAGACATTCTAGCCAAATATCCTCAGCACAAAAGAGTGATTTTTCTATTTGATAAATACAACAGAAAAGAACATTTAACGCCTATTGAAAAGGCAGAAATAGAGAAATTTCATAAGCTCTTGATTAAATAATGGTATGATTTTTATCATTTCCGTTGACTACTAAAAAAGCTACCTTCGGCGCTTTAATCAATTTATCGTTTATGAGTTTAGCCAAATCTATTGAAGCACGTAGTCAAAACCAATGTGAGCTTTGTGCTGCAACAACCCCATTATCTTTATATGAAGTTCCACCTGTTGATAGAACAACCGAAGAGAATTGCATAATGATTTGCAGTAAATGTTTACAGCAAATAGAAAAGAAAGAAGCTTTAGACAGCAAACATTGGGATTGTTTAGGAACAGCTATGTGGAGTGAAGTACCTGGTATTCAAGTAGTATCATGGAGAATGTTGAATAGATTAAGGAATGAATCTTGGGCTGCTGATTTATTAGACATGCTTTTTTTAGACGATGAAAAATTGGCTTGGGCCAAAGCAACTGGAGACCACGACAATGATGGTACTGTTGATTTGCATTTGGATAGTAATGGTCAACAATTATTTGCTGGTGACAGTGTGGTGTTAACCAAATCTTTAGATGTGAAGGGAACTAGTTTGAATGCCAAAATGGGTACAGTAGTGAAGAATATTCGTTTGGTGCCCGATAACACGGAACAAATTGAAGGTAAAATTGAAGGCCAAATGATTGTAATTCTAACAAAATATGTTCGCAAAGCATAACTTTATATGCAATTATGCGAGTTAGAAATCCTAGAACCGGTGTGTACGATTATGAAATACCGGATTGTACTGCTGCTCAAATAGTACATTGTTGTAAACAATTACGTAATCATCAAGATGAATGGGTAAGATCGGGTATTACCAATCGTATAGCTGTTTTGCAAGAATGGAAACAATCAATTATTATCAATAAAGAATTATTGATAGGGGCACTTGCTGCTGATACGGGTAGAACCTGGGAAACAACTGCTGAAGTAGATTGGGTAATTGACTCTATTGATAAATGGTGCGCTACAGCTAATAATTTTTATGAAGAGTATAATAATTGGATTCCATTCCAATTGGTTGCTGTGATTAGTCCATGGAACTTTCCATTGGCTTTATCTATGATGGATACCATACCTGCTCTTTTATCTGGTGCTGTTGTTTTAGTAAAACCTAGTGAAGTAACACCTCGTTTTATTGAAGTAATCAATAGAACTATTCTAGCCGTTCCAGGGCTTCAAAAAGTGCTACTATTTACTCCGGGTGATGCTAGTGTTGGCGCAATGATGGTAGACCGAGCAGACCTTGTTTGTTTTACTGGCTCTGTTAGCACAGGAAAAAAAGTGGCTTTAGCTGCGAGTAAAAATTTAACGCCTGTATTAATGGAAATTGGCGCAAAGGATCCGGCAATTGTTTTACAAGGCGCAAACCTAGAAGTTGCTGCAACTGCCATTATCAAAGGGAGTACTACCAATGCCGGACAAAATTGTTTGAGCTTTGAAAGAATTTATGTGCATGAATCCATTCATGATAACCTAGTTGATTTATTACTTGAAAAAACGAAAGCACTTCAACTAGTTGCAGATAATCAACATAAAGGAGAAATTGGCCCCATCATTTTTGAAAAGCAGGTGCTAACAATCAATACTCATTTAGAAGATGCAAAAGCATTAGGTGCAATCACTTTGATTGGTAGTAATAGCTGCGAACAGATTCATGGTGGATTTTATTGTAGACCTACTGTAGTGATTAATGCTACGCAGAATATGCTGTTGATGAAAGAAGAAACTTTTGGCCCCATCATGCCTATCATGTCTTTTAGTTCAACAGAAGAAGTGGTAGAATTAGCCAATTCAACCAACTATTCTTTAGGTGCTGCAGTGTTTGCTGCAACTGATGAAGAAGCCGAAGAAATTGCCAATCGAATTCATGCAGGTTCTATCAGTATAAACGAAGCTGCACTTACGGCCATATTACATTATGGTGACAATCTTAGTTTCAATATGAGTGGTATAGGTGGAATACGAATTGGTAAAGAGAATTTCAGCAGGTTCTTAAAGAAAAGAACCATTCATTTGTTAAAGAAATCTAATTCACATTAATATGTGATTGGTTCAAGTTGGCTTAAAGGGGTTCTTTGCAATCCTAAATTAATTCCAATGAAACCAATTAAACTTTTTTTTGTAGCAGTTATTTCTTTGCTACTTTTTTCGTGCAAAAAACAAGATCAACCAGCCCCAGTACCAGGTACGGAGCAAAAATTATTAAAGAAGATCTCAACAAGCTCCCAAGAGTTTGAATTGTTTACCTACAATGCTAACAAGCAGCTGATAAAGTTAACAAGTCAGTATATTGATGATCATCTTAATAACACTATTGCTGTAGATGAGTCGGTTTTTACTTATCAAGGAAATCAGCTCACTAAAATTCAACACGAATCTGGTTCAATTGAATTTTATTATACCAATGGTAGGATTGATTCCACTAAAAATTATACTGAAAACAACAAGTTGATTAGTACCGAATATCCTCAATACAACGCACAGGGTCAGTTGATTTCAGTTACTGCCAATTTTTCGGGGCTATTTCCGCTCATGCCCGTTGCTATGATGAAAACCTTTAAATACAACGGAGATGGGAATTTGACCGAAACCAGTTTTTCGTTAAAAATTACTCGAAACAGTGACTATGTTTTTCAAGAAAAAACAGTTTATTCCGACTTTGATAATAAACCCAATCCTGAGTCTTTTAAATATGTTGATTTTTATTTTCCTGGATTGACTTTAATGAAAAACAACCCAAGAAAAATTAAAGTGTACGATAGTAATAATGATCTAGAACAAGATATGTCCAATGCTTTTGAATATGATGCTAAAGGAAATATTACTAAAAAGACAATTACTACTGTTGGTTCACCCAATCCTGAAGTTCAATTTTACGAATATTATTAATCCTATCACATACTCATGTGGTTGTTGAAATCACATGAGTATATTTTCTTTGCTCCAATTCAATATCTCTTTTTATGAAAAATTGTTTACTTATTTTCTTTTTGATTTTTTTAATATCCTGTAAGAAAGATCCTGTTCCCAACCCAATACCCAATCCGGTCGTAAACAAAAAATTACTAAAAAGAATTTCTACTGATCCATTAGAATATCAGTTGTTTACGTACAACAACAATAAAGAACTAGCTACATATACGCTCCAATACATTAATAATGTAGTGGATAGAACGGTATCTACCTTAGAGACAGTTCTTAAATACGAATCAGGTAAGCTAGTTAAACAACAATCTGTATCTGGTACGCAAGAATATTATTATACTTTAAACAGACTAGATTCAATTAGATCAACTTCGGTAACTGGTAGATGGATTAGCACAATTATTCCCACTATTAACCAACAGAATCAACTTGTCTCAATTCTAGAATTGATGAAACCTAATGCATATGACGCACCCAATGCATTAAGAATAGATTATCAATTTAATGCACTAGGTAATTTAATTGATGAAAAAACTTATTGTAGATACCAGACGGGTCCACAATTTGTATTAGTAGATCATACGGTTTTTCTATCCTACGATAATAAATATAATGCGGAGGGATATACTTATACGAGTACTTTTATTCCTGGCATTGTTATGATGAAGAATAATCCAGGTAAAGTGGTTTCTTATGCTAGAAATAATAGTGTAACCTATGAAGCTAATTATTCTTATAAATATGATGCAGATGGATATGTAGTAGAGAGAAAAAAGAATTTATTGGGAAGTAATGTTGAACTTATTTTTACTTATGAATATTATTAATAACATGGCTAAACAAACTATGCTTATTATAGCATTTAGTATTGGTTTATTAACTGCTTGCTCTTCTGTAAAACTTTCATTACAAGGAGATGCTTGGAACGAAAAAGAAATATTGCCTGTTAAAGGAAGAGGGGTTGCTTTTTTCAAAGAAAAATTAAGCTTTGGAAATTATGCTACTAGCTATGTGAAGCGCTCATGGACAAGGGGCGGCAATTCTAAATATGGAATTGGTACCGGAATGCCTGGAACTCCTGAATATGCAAATATTATTTCTGTAGGGTACATTGATAGAAAGCAAACCCTGCGTTTTGGTTTAACCGACGGTACTAATAATCAATCGGATGTATTTGCTGTTGCTAATTTTAATTCGCGTGAAATTCAAATTGGTAAAAATGAGAACAGTCTTCTGAATATTGTTGTAGATATTGTTCAACAGGCAAAAAAACCCTCTACTTCTATGTATTATGTTCAATTGTACATGAATAAAGAAGAAACCCCATGGCAATTGGTGCATGATAATTATACTTCCCAACAGCCCGTAAAAAATTATATTGGCTACTTGGTAAAGAGTAAGAATCAGTATTTTCAAATAGTACCAATTAGTAGTGTAGAAAATAGCAAAGGTAAAATAATGAATATGCCTTTTGGTGCTTACGGTTTTGCGTTTTTAACAAAAGAAGGTCAACCACTTGCAGCTGTATCTTTATTGGATAGAGGCACTGTTTATTTTGCTAAAGATATTTTACCAGACGAGAAGTTTTTATTAGCAAATGCGGCAACTGCTTTATTGATGCAGCAAGAGTTGGGAGCTAACCCATAATTCCTTTAACTGCTCCTCCATCAATGGTAATGGTTTGGCCTGTAATAAATTTGCTTTGTTCGCTTAATAACCAAATGGCCAATCCAGCAAAATCAGATGCTTCTCCTAATTTGCCCACTGGAATTTGTTGGATACCCATTTCTTTTACTTGATCAAAGGGTAATCCAGTTTGCTCGGCTTTTTTAGTATAAAGTCTATTAATTGCAGGCGTATTGTGTGAACCAGGTCCTAATATATTCAATGTAACTCCTGTGGTGGCTATTTCTTGAGAAAGGGTTTTAACCATTCCTACTACTGCTAGTCTTAAAGATGTACTCAATACTAAATTTTCGACTGGTTGTTTTACCGAAACACTTTCTATGTATACAATTCTGCCATAGCCGGCTTTCACCATTTTAGGAACAATTGATTGTGTTAGTGCTATTTTCCATCTTAAAATAGAGTGATAGGCTTTATCCCAATCTTCCAAAGTTGTTTCTAATACCATTTTTGCTGGCGGTCCGCCTGCATTAACAACCATGCCATGTATGGGTTGATCTTTAATTAATGCTAATAGCCCGGTTAGGGTTTCTTCTTCTGCAAGGTCTCCAGCTAAAATTTGTATTTGATCAGGTGCAGTTAATTGCAGTTCAACTAATTTATCTAATCCTCTTGCAATAGCAATAACCGACGCGCCTTCATTCACTAAAGCAAGCGTAATTGCTTTTCCAAATCCGGAGGTTGCTCCCCCAACGATAAACAATTGTTTTTGTAGGCCTAAATCCATCCCACAATTTATACAATTTTATCTTTAAATGCTTTGGCTACTGCTTCGCTTTTACTGTTAACATGTAGTTTTTCGTAAATCTTTTTGATATGACTTCTTACAGTATCAATAGCAATAATCATTTCTGCAGCAATCATTTTATAGCTGTACCCATTTACTAAAAATTGAAGTACTTGTTTCTCTCTTTCACTTAAATTATAGTCTTCTCCTTTTTGGTTATTCATCGCAGAAAACATTTTCAAAACCTGCGTTGCTATATTCGCACTCATTGGAGCACCTCCACTTGCAGCTTCTGTAATGTATTCTAGCAAACGGGCAGGTGCAGTCTTTTTTAAGATATAGCCATTAGCTCCATTCTTGATAGACTCAAACACGTTTTTATTATCGTCGAATACAGTGAGCATTAATATTTTAACTTCTGTATTTTTTGCCCTAATATTTTTTAATCCCTCTATTCCATTTACGCCGGGCATATCTATATCCATCAAAATGACATCTGGATTAAAAGCAGCAACTTCATCAACCGCATTGTTGCAATTCTTGTAAGCAGCTACAACCCTAAATCCATCACTACCATCTATGAGCATGGTCAGGCCTTCTCTCAATTGAGGATTGTCTTCGTATATAAGTACTTTAATCATGAAGTTGAATTGTATGATAAAACTACAAACAGAAATGATTCTTTACAATCACATAAATATGTATTTATTTAATACCCTCTTCCGCCTGTTAACAATGAATAGGCTTTCGGAACTGATTTTTTGAGAAATGCCCCAATAGCGATACAAATTGCTATAACAATAAGTGGTATCAGTAAATAACAAGTTATTCTGTTTAACCAAAAATCGGAAGTAATATTTAATGCATATGTCATTAAATAAGGAAGCATAGGCACATGTAATGCAAATATGAAAAAAGAGTATTTGCTAATTTGTTGAAACCATTTTTGATTGACCGTATACTTGATAATGGGATCAATTCCGTACCATATCGCAATCATTCCGCAAAGAATAGCAATTCTATGTAAAATGGTTAGTGTAAAGAAGGTCGTCATAACATTTGGTTCTAACTCAAAAGCCATAAATGTTTTGATAATACAGATTCCTATAAATAGTATGAAAAATATTCCAGTGCTCAACCATTTAGGTCTTTTCTCTAAAAAAACACCTTGCTTTTGCGCTAATACTCCTACACTAAAAAAGAATAAACCCTGACCATCAAAAATGAAAAATTGAAATGGAAAGAACCAGACAAAAAAAGTAAAACCCAGCCAAATAATTGGAACCTTTTCTAAGATCCATTTGATGAATGGATATATTAGGTTGTACACAAATAATGCCATAATAAACCAT
>CALRUG020000076.1:0-15411 GCA_943371295.1 Synechococcus sp. UW140
AGAAAAATCAACGCACATATTACCAAGAAAGTAGCAGACAAATTAGAAGAGATTTTCAAGAATGATCGTGCTGAGTTTGAGCAAAAATGGGAAAGTTTGGGCTTGTTTGTAAAGTACGGAATGATGACCGACGACAAATTCCTAGATAAAGCCAACAAGTTCTTGGTGATGGAAAATGTGGATGGCAAGTTCTTTACTTTAGATGAGTACAAAACTGCAACAGAAGCTTTACAAAAGAATAAAGAAGGAAAACATATTGTATTATATACAACCAATCCTGTTCAACAAGACGCTTATATTCAAGCTTGTAAATTGAAGGGGTATGAAGTAGTAAAGATGGAAACCTTGGTAGACGCTGCATTCCTGAATACCATGGAAATGAAGTGGGAGAATACCAGTTTTGTTAGAGTAGATGCTGATATTGTAGACAACTTAATAGATAAGCAAGAAAGCACTGAGTCTGTATTAAGCAAAGAAGAAACAGAACAATTAAAAACCCTTTTCACTTTGCAGATTCCTGAGCTTCATGTAACCACTGAGGTGAAAGGTTTAAGTACCGATTCTGCTCCTGTAATTGCAACTCGTCCAGAGTTTATGCGTAGAATGAAAGACATGGGTGCTGCTGGTGGTGGTATGACTGCATTTTATGCGCAAATGCCTGATGAAGTGACCCTTACAGTTAATGGAAATCACCCGGTATTTCAAACCATTTTAAAGGAGAGCAATGAAGATACCAAAACCAAGCAGGTTAGAAATTTAGCTGATTTGGCTTTATTGTCTCAAGGTTTATTGAAAGGAGCGGAGTTGACCAACTATATCAATAGAACAGTTGAAATGATGCAAAAACAAACTGTTTCGGCTTAATTAATATATTTATAATTAAACAAGAGAAAGGCTGCCTGAAAGGGCAGCCTTTTTTATGAATTAGTCATCGCATTCTTAACAAGTTCCTTTTTTGTTCTTGAAATAGGAATTATACTATTGTCAAATAGAATTAGATAACCCCCATCTTGTTTAGATATACTTTTTATGAATTTTTTATTTAATAAATGGGTTTGATGGCAGCGGATAAAACCGTAAGAATTCAATAAACCTTCATACTCAGATATGGGTCTTGAAGTGATGATTTTTTCGCCTTCTTCTAAATAGAAAGTAGTATAATTATTTGAAGCTTCACATCGAATGATTTCACCAGTTTTTACAAATCTTGTTTCTTTTGAAGTAGATAATCCTATTCTATGATGCTCCTTTTCTTGTTTGTTTTGTAAAATTTGGATTAAATTATCTAGATGTTGGTTTTGTTTTTTTTCTTGTATTCTTAAAGTGGCTTTTTGTACTGCTGCTTTTAACTCTTCGATGTCAATTGGTTTTAATAAATAATCAATTGCTGAAAATTTAATTGCTTTTATGCCATATTGATCAAAGGCGGTAACAAAAATTATTTCGAAATTATGGTTGGGTAGAGATTGAAGTAATTGAAAACCATTTTTTTCTGGCATCTGAATATCTAAAAAAATAATCTCTGGTTTTTTTAGATTAATAATTTTTTCGGCTTCAAATGCATTTTTTGCATGATCGATAATTGAAATGTTAGGACAGTATTGGTTCAGCAAAAGCTTTAAATTATCTATATTATTTTGCTCGTCATCTATAATTAAAGCTGTAAAAAGCATATTATATCCAATTTTTAAAAGTTAAAAATACTGTGGTCCCTTCGTTTAAAATAGATTCAATATTTAGTAATATTTTTTGATCTTTATTCCCTTTATTCAATAATGTTAAACGGTCTTTGCTCAATTTTAACCCATATCCATCTTTCTGATGAATTGAAGTAAAGCCTTTTCCATTGTCAACAATTGTTATTATTAAGTCATTTATTTTCCTTTCTACATTAATTTGAATCAATCCATTCTCTCCAATTACTGCAATGCCGTGCTTAATACTGTTTTCTATATATGGTTGCAATATCAAAAATGGTATTTCTATTGCATTGGTATCAATATTTGGTGATATAGAAGTATTGAACTTGAAATTAAATCGTAACTGTTCAAGTAATAGATATTTTTCAAGTGTATTAAATTCTTCTTTCAATGAGACCATTTCCCTTTCATTGTTTTCGAGGGTTTCTCTGAGGAGGGTACTGAAATTTGTTAAATAATAATTAGTTCTTTCTATGTCTTTTTTATTTACTAGACTTTGTATCGAACTAAGAGCGTTGAAGATAAAATGCGGATTAAGCTGGGCACGAATTGATTTTAATTCTAAAACCAGGGTGTCATTTTTTTGTTTTATCTTTTTTAATTTATATCTGTAAATAAAAAACCCAATTATAATCAATATGAGAATCAGTAACCCTAGTATTATAAATTTAAAATATGGTCTTTGATACCATGCTGGTAAAACATTGAAAGTATGAAGTTGAATTTGATTAGGATTTGTTTGATATCTAATGAGTAATCTATAATTTTTTCCTGTTGCTAAATTGTATAAAACAATTCGATGACCTGTTTTTATCCATAATGTATCTTTATTGTTTCCCTCTAATAAGCAAAACTCCATGGATTTGTCATTGAATGAAGGACTTGGCCTTCTAAAGTTTAATGTAAGTTTTGTATTAGCAGGTATAATTTCATTTTTTAGTCCTCTACCATACGATTTTGGCCAGTATTGGTAAAAAGAATCAGTCCCCTTATTAAATTTTATTTCTTCGACTGACTCATTTTCAATAAAAGTGTTTTGGTTAACATGCATCGCTTCTCCTTTACTCCAGTTAGCTAAAAAAGGAAATAATTCTGCTTTTGGTCTGTACAAAAAATAAGTAATTATCTTTTTTTTACTAGTATTAGTTCTAAATTCAATTTTAATCGTTTCTGATTCATTAATGATGTTATCAAAAATTGTATAAGTTAAATCGTTGTTTATATTTTGGTTAAAATGACTTTTTTTTAATTGTATTATTTTTTGCCATGGCATTATTAGCTTGTCTTCTTTTGAAATAGAAAACTCCGTATTTTCCAATTTAAAATTTGTGTGATTTGTCTTATTGCTATCTATAATCCAACCAGAAAAACGTGTTCCTTTAAATATTTTGTTTTTTCTAATTTCAATGGAACCTTTTTCTAATAATTCAATCTTTATATTCGGGCCGTAACAATTTATTTTCCTGTCGGCATAAGGATAACTAATATAAGATGGAGCATATTTAACATTCTCATCAATAAGGAATTCATTTTTTATACTTAAACACACACTATTAAATTCAAAAAAAATGAATTCGTCACTTTGACTCAAAATTGGATTAACAGAAAAAATCGTAAAACCCAATAGTAGAAAAACATAAATTGCCTTCATGAGTATTATAAATTTAATAATTTAAAATTATTAAACTCCATTTCATGAATTAATCTAAATGTGAATTCTGTAGTGAAAACTTAGTAATTGGAAGTTTATACAGTAGAAATCTGTAAATCAATCACTTTCAATTGCAAACTGGTATTGCCTTGCCATTCATTTTCATCAATGGTAAATACAATATCAACTGACTGATGGTTTTGCAGTAAAGCATATTTTTCTGCTAAATTAAAACCGATACCAGACATAATTATCCCTTGCTGTTTCAGCACAACTCTTAGATGCAGGTCTTTAACCACTTTGGAAAAGCCTGCATCTTTTACATTTCTAGCTATAAATACAGGTCGCATATTGTCTGGACCAAATGGTTCCATTTGTTTGATAATATTGTACAAGGAAGGGGTAATTTCTTTAAAACTGATTTCGGTATTAATGACTATTTCTGGCACCAACTGATCTGGTTGTATGGTTTTGGCTACTTCGGATTCAAAAGCCTGACTGAAAGCCTCAATTTGATCAATTGAAAGGGTCATTCCTGCAGCTGCAAAGTGACCACCATAACCCAATAAATGTTTGCGACATGCATGGATTGCTTCGTATAAATTAAATCCTGAAACACTTCTTGCACTTCCTGCTGCGTAATCGCCGCTCTTGGTTAAAATAATGGTGGGCCTATAAAAAGTTTCTATTAATCTACTGGCTACTATACCCACTACTCCTTTATGCCAATGCTCATTGTATAATACTGTTGTTTTTCTATTGGTATTATTTGGATCGGCGGCCAACATTTCCATTGCTTCAATGGTAATTGAACTATCTGCTTCTCTTCGATCTGTGTTGTCACTATGTAAAATATTGGCAAGCGAAACAGCTGCTGTTGGATCTTTTTCAATAAATAATTGAACTGCTTTTTTAGCATCATCCATTCTGCCCGCTGCATTGATTCTAGGGGCAATTACAAAAACCAAGCTGGTCAAACTCATAGGAGTCTTTGCTTTAGATAATTGTAATAATGCTTCAATGCCAACAGAAGGTTGGGTGTTCACTTTTTGAATTCCAAAAAATGCCAATGTTCTGTTTTCTCCCGTTACTGGCACTATATCTGCTGCAATCGCTATTGCTACTAAATCTATATATTGTAAATAAGCTTCTTTGTTAAGTTGCAGTTGTTCGGTTAATGCAGTCATGAGCTTAAAACCCACACCGCATCCACATAATTCTTTATAAGGGTAATGGCAATCCTTTTGTTTAGGATTTAAAATAGCAACTGCATCTGGAATAATATCATCTGGTAAATGATGATCGCAAACAATAAAGTCTATTCCTAGGTCTTTAGCGTAAGCAATTAAATCTGCTGATTTAATTCCACAATCAAGGGATATGATTAAGGTAAAACCATTTTCTTTTGCATAATCAATTCCAATTTTTGAAATACCGTATCCTTCTTTGTATCTATGTGGTATATAAAAATCAATTGGCTCGTGCAAAGTCCTTAAAAACTGATACATACTAGCAACAGCAGTAGTGCCGTCCACATCATAATCTCCAAAAACTAAAATGGCTTCTTTATTTTCAAATGCATGTAAAATCCGGCCCACCGCTTTTTGCATGTCTTTCATTAACCATGGGCTATGCAAATGATCTAGGGATGGTCTAAAATATTCTTTGGCTTTTTCGTAATCATTTATACCCCTTTGCGCCAATATGGTACACAAAGTTGCATTGACTTTTAAAGATGCTTGTAGGGATGCTACTTCAGCGGGGTTAGCTGATAATATGTTCCATCTTTTTTGCATTAATATTCTCTATCGGTAGTATATCTTACCAATTCTTCTAGTGCATCTCTTACTGGAGAAGTTGGAAAACGATACAATAGTTCTAGTGCTTCGTCTCTATAGCTAAACATTTTTTTTGTTGCATAATCAATACCACCTAATGATTCAACTTGCTTAATTACAAAAGCCACTTTATCCTTTTGTGTATTTTGATTTTTGATGATGTAAATGATTTGCTTTTTTAACGATGGGTCGCAATTGTTAAGAATATAAATTAAGGGGAGCGTTAATTTTTTCTCTTTGATATCGTTTCCAGTTGGTTTACCAATATTCTTACTGCTGTAATCGAATAAGTCGTCTTTTATTTGAAATGCCATCCCCACTTTCTCTCCAAATAATCGCATTGTTTCAATATCTACAGCTTCTGTAAAAGTAGTAGAAGCGCCTGCTGAACAAGCAGATGCTAAAAGTGAAGCAGTTTTACCATTAATAATTTCATAATATACTTCTTCACTTAAATTCAAGTTTCTTGACTTCTCAATTTGTAAAAGCTCTCCCTCACTCATTAACCTTACCGCTTCAGAGAGTATGCGTAAAACTTCATGGTCTTTGTTGTTTAATGACAGCAATAATCCCTTCGACAACAAATAATCCCCCACTAAAACGGCAATTTTATTTTTCCATAGGGCATTAATCGAAAAAAAACCCCTCCTTTCCAATGATTCGTCCACCACATCGTCGTGAACAAGGGTTGCGGTATGTAATAATTCTACTAATGATGCGGCCCTATACGTGCTATCGTTGATGGTACCCCCTAAACGGGCACTTAAGAGTACAAACATTGGTCTAAGCTGCTTTCCTTTTCGCTTAACAATGTATTGCATAATACGGTCTAACAACGCCACTCTGCTCTTCACCGCCTCCCTAAAATGAACTTCAAATTGCTCCAGTTCACTCGAAATAACCTTTTTTGCTAAATTCATGTTATAATTATGCTGCAATATACCCATGAATTTCACAAAATAAACTGTTAAAAGCAGCGTTTAATGTATATTCGCAGTCATATTCTATCGTTTACCCCCCAGGATAGTATTTTTTAGTATTTATATAAAAAATAAGTACTTTTACGGCGATTATAATTAATTATTAAATCAAATATCGATTATGGCAAGCAAGAAGCTCCTTTTACTAGTTGTATTATTTGTGTCCGCACAATTTGCAGCTAATGCACAAACAGATTGGGGTTGGGATTGGAAAGACACTTCCAAAATAGCAGTAAAAGATCTGCCCCAGCACAATGAGTTCATGAACAATCAATACCCTTACCCTGCAAAGCCAAGAAGTCAGTGGGAATTAGGTTTTAATTTAGGACCAACTTGGTTAGTTGGTGATATTAAAGCAAAAACAGGTTTAGGTTATGGCGTTTCTTTAAGAAAAGCTTTGGGCCATATTTTTTCAGTTAGAGCTTCTTTAACAGGTGCTTCTACATCTGGTGCTCCAAATAATTATGGTCAAAATGTTGGTCAAACTGCTTACAAGAATTCTATGTATGCTTTAGGTTTTGACTTTATCGCGTCTTTAAATACCCCTAGCTATTATAGAGGAAATCCTAAGACGAATTTGTATGTATTAGCAGGATATAGCTTATTAGGTTCTAAGGCTCAATATCAAGGTGCTCCTGGTAACCAACCTGGTGGATACAATATTTTCTACGGTCAGCGTCCTGGTCAAGCTTACACACAAGATGGTTTAATCACCACTATGTTTGGAGCAGTGGGTGTTCCAGGTTTGAACAATAGAAGAGCTTGGGCTTTAATGCATGCTTTCAACGTAGGTATGGGCTTTGCATATAAAATAAATGATAAAGTAAATATCGGTCTTGAGCAAAAGTTCATCTTTACTGCTGGAGGATACGATTACTTAGATACTTGGAAAGATGTTAGAAACGAGAACAATGATTACTTCAGCATGACTACTGCTAGAGTAAACATCAATATTGGTGACAATAGCAAGAAAGTTCAACCTCTATACTGGATTAATCCAAACAACTTTATCTACAGTGAGTTAAACTCTCCTAAGCATATGAAAATGCCTAAGACTGTTTTACCTGATGCCGATAAAGATGGTATAACTGACCAGTTTGATATGGAACCAAATACTCCAGCTGGTGCTCCAGTTGATTCTCATGGTGTATCTAAAGATACAGATGGTGATGGTGTTCCTGATTACAAGGATAAAGAGTTGTTGACTTCTCAAAAATGTTTCCCTGTAAACAACGATGGTATTGGTACTTGTCCTGAGAATCCTTGCTGCAAGGAAATCAAGGAAATGGTAACTAATATGCAAGCTACTCAAAAACCTAGCTGTACTATCAGTGCTTTACCTAGTGTTCAATTTAAAGGAACTACAACTAAATTAAGCAAAGATGCAATGGTGGTATTAAGTGCAGCTGCTGCTCAATTGAAAGCAAACCCAACTTGTAACGTAAAAGTTATTGGTTACGGTGCAACTAGCAAAGCTGCTCAGCAACAAAGCTGGGAGCGTGTTAACGCAGTTATCAAGTACTTAGTAGAAAAGCAAGGTATTGCTGAAAGCAGATTGTTATTTGTATATGCGCAGGATGGTAAAGCCAGCACTGTAGATTTACAAGGAACTACTGAAGATGGTCCAAATAGCTTACCTGCTCCTCATCCAAACTTGAAAAGCAAAAACTAGAAATAGTTTCATTATAAGCTTAAATGCCCCGAGTAATCGGGGCATTTTTTATTTGGACATCTAAGTTTTTTGAATGAGTGGTTGCTCAATTGAATGAGTACATTGCTCAATTGAATGAGCAGACCGAATTTAATTTCAATCCTAGCTATTT
Source organism: Synechococcus sp. UW140 (assembly GCA_943371295.1). Lineage (GTDB taxonomy): Bacteria > Bacteroidota > Bacteroidia > Chitinophagales > Chitinophagaceae > Sediminibacterium. The sequence continues at coordinate 7,993 of CALRUG020000076.1, forward strand.
AAGCGATCAAAATGGAGTGCGCCAAAGTTTTGAAGTGAACTTAGTTTAAGGTCTGCAGCACCCCAGCGCTCATCTTTATTTAAGGAGTGATGGGGAATAATTACACATTTCATTCTAGCTGCTTTTGCTGCAATAAGCCCATTAAAAGAGTCTTCAAAGCAAACACATTCGGTTGGTTTGCTATTCATAGCTTCCGCACAATTCAGGTAAACTTGTGGATGTGGTTTACCATATGGTAAATATTCTGCTGATGCAGTTGCCGATAAATAGGGATCAATGCCGGTCATTCGAACAACTAAATCAATTAATTCAGGCGGCGAGGAAGTAGCTAATCCAATTTTAAATTGTTTATTGGCAAAAAATTCAAATATATGAGGTACTCCAGGCATGATATTGGCTTTTTCTTCAATTCTTTTTAAAACGCCGGATACAATTTTTTTTTCTGCATCCGCAGCATGCACCATATCAATATTAAAATATCCAAACCACCATTGTACAAATTCTTTGGTTCTAAGACCCGTTGTACTTGTGTACATGGCGTCTGTCAATTTTACACCATAGTGGTTAAAAACTTCTGTAGCTGCCTCTTGCCACAGGGGTTCACTGTCTATTAATAAGCCATCTATATCAAAAATCACCGTTGTTAATGCCATTGATTATTTTTTCTGATGCAAATGTATAATACATTCCTTATTTTGCACTGCTGGCCAATTATTATCGACATGAATGTAGTGGAGAGAATAAAGAATATACGCATTGTAAGATCGTTTGTTTATGGAATAGTGGGAATGGCAACATATCCTGGTCTTGCTTTAATTAATTCCATTAAAATCGAAGGGACCGAACATTTGCGTACACTTCCAAAACGAAATGTACTTTTTGTAAGTAATCACCAAACTTATTTTGCAGATGTAATTACTTTCATTCACATTTTTTGTGCTGTGAAGTGGAGAAAGAAAAATAAATTGGGATTGCCCTATTATTTATTGAATCCTTTTACCAATATTTATTTTGTTGCTGCTGAGGAAACCATGAATGGTAGTATGATCAGTCGATTATTTAAGCTTGCAGGAGCACTCACAGTAAAACGAACTTGGAGAGCAGAAGGCCAAGATATAAGCAGAAATAGAGATGAGTCTGACACACAAAAAATTGATCAAGCACTTAATAAAAGCTGGGTAATCACTTTCCCTCAAGGTACAACCAAACCTTTTGCCCCTGGCAGAAGAGGTACAGCCCATATCATTAAGAACAATCAGCCTGTTGTTGTTCCAGTTGTTATTAATGGATTTTGGAGGGCTTTTACCAAAAAAGGACTGAGCTTCAAAAAGAAAGGCTCTCTTTTATCCGTTCGATTTAAAGAACCTTTAGTAATTGATTATACGAATTCTGTTGATCAGATCTTAGACCAAGTAATGGAAGCCATAGAGCAAAGCAAGAACTTTATGCTCAAAGGCAAACACCATTTAATGAGTAAATTAGATAAATAAGGGATTAAGATTCTTTAACAAAAAGCGCTTTTAATTCGCTGGCATCGTCTGGTTTCATTTTCCCAGCCAAAATAAGCCTCAATTGTCTTCTTCTTAAAGCACCATCAAACAATCTTTTTTCGTCTTCTGTTTCCGGAATAAGTGCAGGTACAGTTCTTGGTTTACCATTTGGATCTAGTGCTACAAATGTGAAGAAAGCTTCATTGCTTTCGTATCTGTATTGGTGCAACAAATCTTCGCCCCAAACTTTTAAGTGTATCTCCATGGATGTATTAAAAGCCCTACATACTTTTGCTTCAATATGAACCACATTTCCCAATTTGATGGGATTTTTAAAACTCAAATTGTCTACAGAAGCCGTCATACTAGGTGTATTAGAATGCTTACCAGCAGCAATGCCCGCAGCAATATCCATCCAATACATTAACCTTCCCCCCATTAAATTTCCGAATGTATTGGTGTCGTTTGGTAATACCAGTTCATTCATAATGGTAAAACTTTCACTAGACTTTTTTGCTTCCATAATTTTTAATTGAGCTGCAAATATAGGTTAGCTAATGTTGTTGTTTTGTTTAAATCGTTATGCTTTCTAAGGTTTGGAGAAAGGAGGGATCAACGCTTGCTCCAATGCCTGCTTCCTCATTTATTTGTAACTCCAATCCTTTGTATTGAGCGCCACCTAAAACAGGATCAATTTTATGTCCTAACAAACAGGTATCTAAATCGTAATAAACAATATTTTGTTTCGCCATCGCAAAATGAACTTTGGCAGTAAGAGCTAGCCTGCTTTCTAGCATACCTCCCATCATACAAGGGATATTGTTTTTTTCAGCTACTTCATTTATTTTAATTGCTTCTGCAATACCACCACTTTTGGCAAATTTGATATTGATAGAAGCACAAGCTTTATTGCGAATAATTCTTTCTGCATCATGGTGGGTATATACAGATTCATCTGCCATTAATGGTATGGGAGAAAGTTTGCAAAGAGTTGGTAATAATTCATCGTTATAAGTTCGCATCGGTTGTTCACAAAATTCAATATGATATTTTCCTAATTCAGTCAATGCAAACAATGCTTCTTCATAAGACCAACCTTGATTGGCATCAATTCTTATAGTGGTTGTATTTCCAATAGCCAAACGGATGGCTTTTATGCGCTCAATATCTGTAGCAGGATCTTTTCCTAGTTTTACTTTTATAGTTGCCACGCCTTGTTGTACAAATTCAACTGCTTGTGCAGCCATATTAGTAGGGGTGTCAATACCAATGGTTAAATCGCTTACAATCTTTTTTACTGATCCTCCTAAAAAAGAATACAATGGTTGGTTTGCAGCTTTTGAAGCTATATCGTGTAATGCAATATCAAATGCACTTTTTGCTGTATAATTTCTTGCTGTAAATCCTTCTAATTCTTGCATTCGAGCGGCAATATCTAAGGGATCTTTGTGTTTAAAGATTGCTGCAAATGCTTTACCCATTTCATAGCAGGTAGCTTGTGTTTCTCCAACAATCATAGGAAAAGCAGAACACTCCCCATATCCGGTAATTCCCTCATTGGTATGAATAGCAACTAATAAATTTTGCGCATAATCCATGGTGCCAGTAGCGATGGTGAAAGGAACCATTGGAATTGAATAGCGATAAACTTGAATTGAAGTAATTTGCATGAGCAAATTTCTCTAATTATTGGTAATACCGTTCACATTTTTTCCAATAACTAAAAAAGCTTCCGTGATATTGATTCACTTGTTCAAATAGCCAAGACCTTGGTTCTTCCGTTCCAGCATAATGCGTATTTAAAGGATGCTCTTTATAAATAATGGGAGTATTGGGTGCCAATTGTTTTAATGCATCAAATGGAGCTACATATACTTGTATTCCAGGAATATTTTCTACTGCCAAAGCAAGTATAAATTCCATGACTTTCTTGCTTATAGGATAAGTAGAAAAATGGTCAGGCTCTAATAATAAAATACGGTTGGTTTTTTCGTCTTTATGCCAATTTGGGTCGAGGTTATAGCTATTGTATACCAGTATTGGTAACTGTTGTTCTATAGTTGGAATGGCCGTGACGGGTAGTTCGGTATGCAGGTCTAGTGTGGTAGTTGCCAATAAACTTTCAGGGATTGAAAGATTGGGTAATTCCTCATAACTATAATCAACTATTGTATGCTTTTGGTTGGTGCCTGTATATTTATTGATGTTTTCCTGATTGGCATAATATTTTTTACTACTAAAACTCCCAGCAACCCATTGCCAACTGAGCATATTACTGGCTAGGTCTCCATCTAGTAAATGATAATACATCCATTTTGCAGGATTGAACCAATGCGCTTGAGCAATATTACAAGTTAGCATTGCTGTGTACATTCTTGCATGATTATGCATATAGCCTGAACTGTATAAAGATTGTATGGCTTCGTCCATTGCTTCAATACCTGTATTTGCATCAATAATATTTGTAGGTATTAAATGATGTGCAACATTCGTTTGATCCTGTTTTAAATCAGAAAAAATTTCTGATTTTTTATGTTGCCAAACTCGTTGGAAAAATTCTCTCCATGCCAACTCTTGAATCAATTTTTCGGAAATATACCTACCATATTTTGTAACTACCATCTCTTTTATCTGCGGCAATTGAATCAAACCTCTCGAAATATAAGGCGATAAATAAGTTACAGCACCTTTGATAAAATTTCTGGTGCGTTCATATTTTTTTGCATCGATTTGCTCAATGCGCGCAATGATTTCAGTATATGCTGTGGGAAAATGGATAGGATGATTCATATTCAATTATTGAAGATCTAATGCATGCAAATATTTTTCTGCATTATTTAAGTGAATAGTTTTTTTTGCTTCAGGCATTTTATCAAAAGTTTTTACCAACATACCTAAGCGAGGATTCTGTAGAAAAAAGGATTGGTGAACATGCATAAATCTCCAGAAAAGTCCATCCCAAATTTCCTGCCATTCTCCTTTAGGATAATTGCTCATCTTCATAATATAATTACTCCCGCTGATATACGGTTTGGTGGTCATTAACCCTCCATCAGCAAATTGAGTCATGCCATACACATTGGGTACCATTACCCAATCGTATGCGTCTACATACATTTCCATGAACCATCGATATACTTGATCTGGGTCAAATTCACAGAGCAACATGAAATTGCCTATTATCATTAATCGCTCAATATGATGATTGTATCCTGTTTTTTGCAATTTTTGAATGGCATCGTCAAGTGGAACAATACCTGTATTCCCTTTGTAAAACGATGTAGGAATTTTCCTTTTGAAGCCCCAGTAATTGCGGGTCCTTTGTTTGTTTCCAGCTCTAGCGTAAACTTGATAAATAAACTCCCTCCAACCCATTATTTGTCTGATGAATCCTTCTAATGAATTAATCGGGATAGTCGATTTTGCTGCAAAATCCAATGTTTCATTGATTACCTGTTGGGGGGTCAATAATCCAATATTGATTAGTGGGCTTAATACGCTATGATGTAAAATAGATTCTCCTGCTACCATTGCATCTTCGTAAATACCAAAATTGTCAAATCGGATTTGAAGAAACTGCATTAGCCAGGTTTCTGCTGTTTCAAAACTAATTGGATAGTATCCTTTCTTTTGGCCCTTTTTAAAAGGGGCTTCTTTTATGCCGGGGTTATTGGGAAAATGTTGAGTGATATATTGGGTAGCAGCTTTGATCAACTCATTTTCTTCCAAGAAATCACAAATAGGAGATTGCTTGTTTTTTGGAAATTTTTCTCTGTTTTCTGCATCAAATGTCCATTTACCTCCAACAGGTTGAAGTGTTTCAGTTACAAGTATTTTTCTTGCCTTTCTTTGCCAAGTGTAAAAGTCTGTTTGAAAAAATTTATTCTTTTTTTCGAAGAAAGAATTGGCTTCTGCAAGGGTATTTAAAAATCCTGGGGAATTAAATTGATGGATTGATATATTGTTTTTTTTGCAGGCCTGTGTCAATCTTTTGTTCAGCCAATGATCAGTTGGATCTACTACTCTAATGGTCGTTATTCCCTGTTCTGCTAAGTAGGGTACCAATTCTAGCACATTTGAAATGGCCGCTATTGTTTCTATATAATGAACTTTAAATCCATTGGATTCTAAAAATATTTTGTATTGCTGCATACTTGCCCTATGCAGTAACAGTTTTTGGAAATGAAATGGATACTGCTTAAAAAACAGCCATTCTTCTACCAAATAAACCGGAATGGACGGATCGATTGCAGGTTGTTCTTTAAACAATTGGTGCGGGAATACAAGACTAGCTATTTTCATAAAGAACTATTACAACAAAATGCTTTACTCATTGTTGTACTAAAAACGAATAAATGGAATCTTTAAAAGGAAAAGTAGTATTGATTGCTGGAGCAACCGGTGGAGTTGGCTCGCAAGTGGCCAAACAAGTGAGCGCCAGTGGTGCATTGGTTTTTTTAACCGGACAAAATATGACCAAACTCGCGGAAGTTGCTTTACAAGCTGGTATTCCGTCTAATCGTTGTTTTCAAATGGATATTACCAATGAATCATCGGTTAATCAAACGATTCAAGAAATCTTGTTACAAACACCTGTCATTAATATATTGATTAATGCTGCAGGTATTGGCATAATTAAAACAATGGATACCCTTTCTAGTGCCGATTTTGAAAGGACGCTGCAGGTTAATTTAATGGGGGCCTTTTATTTGGTAAAAGCAGTATTGCCCAATATGAAAGAACAAAAGAAAGGGCTTATTATCAATATCCCAGGTGTATTAGGAAAAGTTCCTATGGCTGGCGCTGCAGCATACAGTGCGAGTAAATACGGACTAGTAGGTATGATGCAAAGTATTCGAGAAGAATTGAAGAGAACAGAAATTCGAATCACCAATATTTTCTTGGGAGGCATTGATTCTGCCTTCTGGGACAATATCGATTTAAGGGTTCAGCGAGACAAAATGATTGTAGCAGAAGAAGCTGCAAAAGCCATTTGGTTCCTATGTCAGCAACCAGCAAGTGGAGTAGTGAGTGAAATGGTTTTACAGCCATTTAATCACCAAGCTATTTAAAAAAATTATCGGGTTTTTTAGCTAAATAATACATACTTAAGCATGGAGTACCGATATTTGCTCAACGAACATCTGTTAGTATGAATATTTCTTTCGACAACACCCAAAATGCATTTGCTTACAAGACCGACAAAGAATTAAAAGGAGCTAAATTTTTATTTAAAACCATGGAATTTCCATGGTTTGTAAAGTTGGGAACCACCCTTACTCCCTATATCATGAAAACGGGTATCCCATTCGTAAATGGGTTAATCAGAAAGACCATTTTTAAGCAATTTGTAGGGGGTGAAACTTTAGAAGAAACTGCTGCAGTTGGAAGTGTTTTAGGAAAATATGGTATTCAAGTAATTTTGGATTACGGGGTTGAAGGCAAGGAGTCAGAGGAAAGCTTTGATCATGCTACTGAAGAATTTATTAGGGTAATCAATTATGCTGCTACTCAAACCAATATTCCTTTTATTAGTATAAAAGTTACTGGCTTAGCTCGTTTTGCCTTGTTACAAACTTTGAATGAAGCTCCTAGATTAAGAAGTGGTGTGCATGATCATGAAGAAGAAGTTGCAGAATGGGATCGTGTACGCGATAGAATGTATACCATTTGTGAAATTGCAGCTGAAAAAAATATTGGTGTTTTAATTGATGCAGAAGAGAGTTGGATTCAAGATCCGATTGATCGTTTATGCATGGAAATGATGGAAGTTTTTAACAAAGAAAAAGTGATTGTATACAATACGATTCAATTGTATAGACACGATCGCCTCCATTTTTTACAGTTATCATATAAAATTGCCAAACAACAACAATTTAAATTGGGTATCAAATTAGTTAGAGGCGCTTATATGGAGAAAGAAAGGGAA
>CALRUG020000077.1:0-15320 GCA_943371295.1 Synechococcus sp. UW140
TGTTTGGGCCCTAAAAAACAACTATGTAAGTGTGGTACCCGTGCAATTTGACCTAACCAACTACGAACTAAAAAAGCAGTTGGAAAAAAACTGGAAATTCTAATGCTATTCAATAAAGATCAATTTGGTTTTGGCTTGATCCTGGGATTTATTGCTCCTATATTTGGCTTATTTGGCTATTACTATTGGAAGTTCAGTTTATTTACGTTGAATGAATTCTTTCAAGTACTGATGCTGCAAAAATCTTTATTAAGTGGCATCATTAGCATTGCCTTGATTGCCAATGCCATTGTATTCACCGTTTACATCAACAAGCAGAAAGATAAAACAGCCAAGGGAGTATTCATTGCAACCTGTGTGTATGCGTTAATCTCCCTTGGTTTTAAGTGGTTTGTGTAACTGAAGTCCAATAATCATTTACTTGATAATTGGACTTCAAATGATTATTCTTCGCTAATTACATAAGTAATAGATTGCTTTACTCTCGAAGTAACTGCTTTTCCCTTTTGTTTAGCTGGAACCCATTTAGGCCCTTTAACGATCATTCTAACGGCTTCTGTTGCAGTTTGAAATCCGGGATCATTGTCGGCTTTTACATTGCTGATACCACCGTCTGCTGCAACAACAAATGAAACTATAACAGTGTATTTTCCTGGAGGTGCCCCACTTGTTATAGGCAAATCTCTATTTAAATTTCTTTCTAAATATTTTTGCCAAGCTTCTTTACCTCCAGGGAATGATGCAGGAACTTCTGTTTTGGTAAACACTTTATCATAGCTCTCTTCTTTAACTTGAGCGGGACGGCCTGAAGGAGGAGGTGGTGGTGGAGGTATTGGAAGTTCACCATATTTCTCTTCAGCCCTTCTCATACTAGCTGAATTATTGAGCATATATTTTTCTTGAGTCCCATCCTTTAAAAGGATTTCCATCGTTTTCAATTGATGATTCCATGAAACATTAGCAACTTCATTATTACGTTTCATAAATGATTTTATACCAGACCGATCATTATTATCCGCTTTAAAAGATGGATCAGCGTTTTTGGTTACTATTTCAATAACACCATTGTTACCATCGGAACCGTATTTTAAAGTTGCTTTTTCATTTTTCAGCACATTAATGGATTGAATTTCATTTGCCCCAAAATGATCCAAACTTTCACTTTCTACCTTTTTCCCATTTAAAATAAGCAGCGGTTTTTGTCCATTTTTAGAGAGTAATTTCAAGCTGTTATCCCAAAAAAAATTATTCTTAATAATTGAAAATGTTTGAACAGAATCAACAGACATTTTAGCATTCTCAGACTCAACTTTCTTTACTACCAGTTTAACAGTATCAGACTTGGGCAAAAAAGTTTCGGATACTTTTAGATTATTTTCTTTTGCACTCAAATATTTTTGAATTCCATTGAGAACAGCAACTGCTAATTGAGTTCTAAACTCGTCAGTTTTTATTTTTTCAAAATCATTTGAATTAGATAGATATCCCGCTTCAACTAACACACTGGGACAGTTTACATTTTGCAAAACATAAACACCTTCTTTTCTACTTTTTATGCCATTAAAAGGCATTTTTAAATCATCTAAATCATTAGCCAGTTGATTAGCAAATTGTAAATGAGCATTGTAGCTATTTGTTTTAGCTGGGTTGGCAATAAAGATTTCAGTACCAGACAACTGATTATTTTTACTTGAGTTATAATGCAATGACACAAACAAATCAGGATTGGCTTTATTAGCAATAGCTGCAACTTCAGCTACCGATTGCGCTTCATCTTCATTTCTAGTCAACACTAAATTAATATGCGTATTTTGGTTCAAAGTCTTGATGGTATTAGCCAATTCTAATGTTAAAGCTGCTTCTGTGGTTTTTCCATCAACACCTAAGCCACCTTTATCTGTACCTCCATGCCCTGCATTAATCACAATGGTATAGTGTTTTTTCAAATCAACCATCAAGGGCGCAACGGAAGGAATAGATTTACCAGAAATATCTGTATAAATAGTATTGATAACCGATTCAACCGATATAGGTTGAGTAGTCTCTTTATTTCTAAAAGCTACCAGCACCACAATGATGGCTAATAATGGTAGCACAATCAGTCTTCTTAAATAACTGAATTTGGTGTTTGTTTGCTTGCTTAACATGGCTATACGTCTTTTGATGGGTGAAAAAAAGAAGGAATTGGTTAAACTAAAATGGTGTTGGGGATACGCAGCAGTGAGCAGCATTTGGGCTAATGAAGCTGTATCACCATTGTCTACGCATTTTTTATCTGCAATAAATTCATGAATCATATGAAGCTCTTTTTTAATTAACCAGAATAATGGATTGAACCATCCTGCAATCAAAATGAGTTGAACAAATAATTTATCGTAAGAGTGCTTCTCTTTAACATGGGTAATTTCATGTTGCAATATTTGTTGACCTGTTGTGCTGGTCATGTCAATTGCTTCATTCCAAAAAATATATTTAAAGAAGGAATAAGGGGTCCCTTTCGCATTCGTGATGACCAAATCAATTTGTCCAAGAGAACTGCTTCTATTCGATTTGTATAACTGATAAATACGAAACAAGGATACAATTAAACTGCCCAATAATAAGAGCGCTCCACCGATATACAAGAGCTTTAATCCATTCTGCCAACTGATATTATACCAATTCAACTTGAAACTAGATTCAATTTCGGTGTTGTTTTCTGCTACTGCTGAAAGGAAGTAATAAATATTGGTATCTTCTGAAAAATTGGTCTCATTCCAATGAATCTTTATTAGCGGCACAATCCAAGACAGTGCTGCTATCGTCAATAAATAAAACCGATTGTACTGATGAAATTTATTATCACGTAGCACAAGCCAGTAATATCCCATCATAATAGCAGAACAAAAAACTACCTGAAGAAAATAATAAATGGTGGTTTGCATACAATTATTTTTTAGTTTTTTTCATTTCTTGTAATAACAATTCCAACTCTTTTACAGAGATGTCTTTTTGCTTTACCATGAAGGAAACTGCATCGGCAAAAGATCCTTCAAAATAACCTTCTACTAAATTTCGAATGGTACTAGAAGAGTATTCTTCTTTTGTTACAATGGGATAATATTGATGTACTCTTCCTATTTGGTTCACCCCTACAAATCCTTTGTCTACTAATATTTTTACGATGGTAGCAATAGTATTGCTATGGGGTTTGGGATCGGGCTGCGCATCAATAATATCTTTTAAGAAAGCCGTTTCTAGCTTCCAGATGGATTGCATTATTTGCTCTTCTGCTTTGGTTAATGGTTTCATGGTGTACATTTACAAGAGTAAACTTATAACTAAATTTTTAGTTTAACAACTATTTTTTTAGTTATTTAACTATTTATTTAGTTATTAACATGAAATACTACATCATAGCGGGAGAAGCCAGTGGAGATTTACATGGCAGTAACCTCATAAAACAATTGCATGTAAAAGATGCCTCAGCGCAAATAAAATGCTGGGGTGGAGATTTAATGGAAGCCGCAGGAGCACAACTGGTAAAGCATTACAGAGATTTAGCTTTTATGGGATTTGCTGAAGTGATTAAAAATTTACCCACTATTTTGGGGAATTTGAGCTTTTGTAAGAAAGACATTGTTCAATTCCAACCAGATGTTTTAATTCTTATTGACTACCCTGGCTTTAATTTACGCATTGCCGAATGGGCCAAACAACAAGGCTTTCAAGTGGTCTATTATATTGCCCCACAAGTGTGGGCTTGGAAAGCCAATCGGGTGAAAAAAATGAAGCAATGCATCGATTTAATGTTGTGCATTCTTCCATTTGAAAAAATCTATTTTAAAGATCAATGGAATTGGGAAGTGCAGTATGTTGGCCATCCGTTAATAGAAGTCATTGAGCAATTTAAAGCAACCCATCAATTTGAATCACAACCAATTGTAGCTTTACTTCCGGGAAGTCGTAAACAAGAAATTGCCAAGAAATTGCCCATCATGTTGAGTGTAGCACCTCATTTTCCACAGTTTGAATTTGTTGTTGCCAAAGCACCTGGCCAAGAAGATATTTTTTATGAGCCTTTTTTAGCAGGCCAAAAAAATGTGAGGGTTGTAAAAGACGGTACTTACGCATTACTCATGCAATCAAGTGCCGCATTGGTTACCAGTGGAACTGCTACTTTAGAAACTGCTTTATTTGGGGTACCTGAAGTGGTTTGTTATAAAGGAAGCAATATCAGCTATCAAATTGCAAAACGTCTGGTGAAGATTAAATTCATCTCCTTAGTGAATCTAATTATGGACAAGGAAATTGTGAAAGAGTTGATTCAAGATGAATTAAATACGAACAATTTAGTTCAGGAACTAAACAAGCTTATCAACAATACTCAACAACAAGAAAAACTCAAAACAGCCTATACCCAACTTTACCAATTACTATCCGCAGGGGGACATGCTTCTGAGAATGCCGCTTCGCTTATTATGGGTTTTATGAAAAAATGATCTAGCGAAACAATGGTATAATCACCTGTTTAACTATGATAAAGATGACGGCTATTAAAAACATTACTAGCGAAACCCTATTCATGCCATGCATATACTTCATCCAAGTAGATTTCGGTGCATTTGGATCGGCTTTCTTTATAAATAAATACTGTTGAATTTGGTTCCAGATTCCCATGGTTGGTGATTTTTACAAAGATAACATGCTGGTACCATTTTAGTTCAATCAACCTTATACCCTTAGATTTGTTAAAAGACAAAACGTAATATGCTTCCAAAGATTATCCTAATAGCTTGCTTGGCCATCTGTTTAGAAAGTCAGGCTCAAATTGATCCAGCCAAAATTGATATTATTCGAGACAAATATGGTGTTCCGCATATTTTCGGAAAAACAGACCCCGAAGTTGCTTATGGATTGGCCTGGGCCCATGCAGAAGATGATTTTGTAACTATCCAGCAATCGTTAATGGCAGGGAAAGCCATGCTGGCTCAATACCAAGGAAAGAAGGGTGCATCTATTGATTATATTGTTCACTTATTAAGAATTCCTGAACTGGTAGAAGAGCGATACGAATCTGATTTAGCACCTGATTTTAAAAAATTATTGGAAGGATATAGTGCAGGATTAAACGCATATGCAGCCAAACATCCTAAAGAAGTTTTGCTAAAAAAGATATTCCCGGTTACGCCTAAAGACATGGTGCAATATTCTGTACTACAATTATGTGTGCTTTCAGGAGCAGATAAAGCCTTAGCCAGCATTTTTGGAGGAACGGTTCCTTTATTAGAAAATTATAAAACACAGGGAAGCAATGCATTTGCATTCAATAGCAATAAGACGAACGACGGACAGGTATATTTAGCCATCAATGCACACCAGCCATTAGAAGGTCCTGTTGCATTTTATGAAGCACATTTATCAAGCGAGGAAGGATGGAATATATTAGGCGCCAACTTTCCAGGAGCTCCCTCTATTTTACATGGAGTAAATGAATATTTAGGATGGGCCCATACAGTGAATGAACCTGATAAGTTAGACGTGTATCAATTAGAAATGAACCCAGCCAATAAGACCCAATATAAATTTGACGGCAAATGGGAAATATTAGAAGAAAGAGTTGCACATTTAAAAGTAAAAATTGCTGGTGTAAAAATCAACGTAAAGAAAAAAGCTTATTGGAGTAAATACGGGCCCACCATTATAACCGATAGAGGTACTTTTTCTATTCGTATGCCAGCACAAATGGATATCAGAGGATTGGAACAATGGTATCGTTTTAATAAAGCCAAAAACTTTACAGAGTTTAAAGCGGCAGTAAACATGAAAGCCATTCCTGGTTACAATATTGTGTATGCTGACAAGTATGATACAATTTATTATATCAGTAATGGAAGAATTCCTATTAGAGATAAAAACTATAATTGGAAAGCCACTTTACCCGGGAATACCAGTGCTACGTTGTGGAATCAGTTACATCCAATAGAAGCATTACCACAGGTATTACAACCAAAATCTGGTTTCGTGTACAATACCAACCACTCCCCTTTTCATTCTACTGAAGGATCAGAGAATCCGCGTGTAACAGATATCACGATGGGATATGAGACCCTAGAAAACAATCGCAGCAAGCGTTTTGAGGAAATGCTCAAGCCACTAAATAAAGTAAACTACGAAGACTTTAGGCGAATCAAATTCAGCAGACAGTTTCCTTCCAACTTTTACTTTCCTTATAATATTGATACCCTATTCATGCTAGATGAAACAAAGTACACCGATATTACAGACTTAATTTCAAACTTAAAATCTTGGGATAAAATTGCTAATGCGGAGAGTATAGGCGCAGGAACATTTTTCATGGTTACGCATACAGTTTACGATAATAGAGCGCTTTACCTCAAACAAAAAACGATTACTGAAAATCAGGCGGTGGAAATTCTACGAGCAGCAAAAAATAAAATGTTAACCAATTTCAACAGAACCAATTTACAGTTGGGCGATATTCAAAAATTAGTACGTGGAAACCTTGTATTGCCTTTACCTGGTTTGCCAGATGTATTGGCGCCTATGTATTCTATCCCTTATAAAGATGGAATGTACAAAGGAAATCAAGGAGATGCCTATATAGAATTGGTTCGTTTTACCAAAGATGGCCCAATTATAGAAAGCATCAATGTTTACGGAGCATCTGCAAGAAAAGAGTCGCCACATTATACAGATCAGATGGAAATGTATATAAAACAACAAACTAAAACGATGAGTTTAAATAAAGAAGTCGTTTATCAACAAGCAGTAAAAAAATATAATCCGCAATAAGATTGACTTTATTGAATAAAGGATTTTAATAGATTAGTTATTTGTTGCGTTTCAATAATGAAGCCATCATGTCCATAAGTAGAATGGATGATTTCTATTGATGCATTGGGCATATAAGTAGCCATGAATTGTTGCTCGTCTATAGGGCATAGTATATCGGAGCTAATCCCAATAATTAAAGTAGGCTGCTGTACACTTTGCAAAACTGCTATTAAATTACCGCCACGTCCTCTTGCCAAGTGATGACTATCCATTGCTTTGGTTAACAACCAATAACTGTAAGCATTGAATCGATTGACTAATTTTTGGCCTTGGTAATTGATATAAGAAGATGCCTTGAACTCGTCTATTTTCTCTGGATCCGGATCTGTTTGTTTTTCTTGAAAAGTAGCGTAATTGCGATAAGTGAGCATGCCAATGGCACGAGCCGCTTTTAATCCTGCAGCACCAGCTTCTGCTGTATGATGACGCCAAGTACTATCTGCTTCAATAGCCAATCTTTGCGCGGTATGTACCGCCACACCCCATGCAGATTCGGAAGGGGATGTTGCAATTAAAAATAATTTTTGAATAACCGATGGTTCCATCACTGCCCATTCCAACACTTGATATCCACCCATACTTCCACCCATCAACAACTGAATCGACTGAATACCTAAATGCTTTCTTAGTGCAATATGAGCAGCTACCATATCGCGTATGGTTACTAAAGGGAAATGAGAATAATAAGGCTGGTGACTAGCCGTATTCATACTTAAGGGACCTGTTGATCCATAACAAGACCCAACAATATTGGCACAAACAATAAAATAATCCGCTGGATTAATTAAACATCCTTCCCCTACCAATCCTTTCCACCAATCCGCAGCATCTGAGTTAGCTGTTAAAGCATGGCAAACCCAAACAACATTGGTTCCTGCAGTATTCATTGTACCATATGTATGGTAAGCTATTTCTAATCCCTGTAAGGTTTCCCCGCATTCCAATAAAAAAGGTGATTCGCAGGTATATTGCTGTATAGCCATTGTTCAAAATTCTACCACAAAATAAAGACATGTGAAGCGTACCTTTGTGAAAATTTTAAAAGCAGCACTAGGACTATGAAAAAGCAAACCCAGGCCATCCGTATTCAAACAGAACGCACCCAAGAAATGGAACATTCTACCCCCCTTTTCTTAACCAGTAGTTTTTGTTTTGATAATGCGGAAGAAATGCGTGCAGCTTTTGCGGATGAATCGGATGACAATATTTATTCGCGTTTTAGTAATCCAAGTGTGCAAGAATTTGTAGATAAATTGATTGCTTTAGAAGGGGCTGAAGCAGGTTATGCAACAGCTTCAGGAATGAGTGCGGTATTTGGTTCATTCATGGCTTTACTAAAACAAGGTGATCGCTTATTGTCTTGTAATTCAATTTTTGGAAGCACCCATACAGTCATTGCCAAATATTTGCCGAAATACGGAATTGAATATGGCTATATTGGCGCCAATGCAACAGCTGAAGAATGGGAAGCTGCTATAACACCTAATACAAAAATGATTTATTTGGAAACACCTACGAATCCAGGACTTGAAGTTTTGGATTTAGAAATGATAGGAAAGCTGGCAAAAAAGTACCAAATTATATTAAACGTAGACAATTGCTTTGCAACCCCTGTAAACCAGCAACCCATTGCATTTGGCGCAGATTTAGTAGTGCATTCAGCTACCAAATGGTTAGATGGACAAGGTCGTGTTTTAGGCGGAGCTGTAGTTGGTCGCAAAGACTTAATCAAAGAAATTTATTTATTCTGTCGCAGCACTGGGCCAGCACTCTCTCCTTTTAATGCATGGGTTTTAAGTAAGAGTTTAGAAACTTTGGATGTGCGCATGGAGCGCCATGCATCCAATGCATTGTTTATAGCAGAAGCCCTGGAAAATCATCCTGCCATTGAAACGCTTAAATATCCTTTTTTACAATCGCACCCTCATTATTCTATTGCAACTAAACAAATGCAAAATGGCGGTGGCATTGTATGTTTTGATTTAAAGGGAAGGATTGAAGCTGGCAGAAAATTTTTAGATAAACTTCAAATGCTTTCACTCACCGCTAATTTAGGTGATACAAGAAGCATTGCATCACATCCCGCTAGCACCACCCATGCAAAACTAACTGAAGCTGAAAGACAGGCTGTAAATATCACCCCAGGGCTCATCAGAATTAGTGTAGGTTTAGAACACAAAGAAGATATACTTGCCGATATTTTACAAGCGCTTAATTAATTTCTCTAATTCAACCGCATGAAAAACAATCATGGCCATCAAAATACAAAATCCAAGTTCTTTTAAGCTTAAGGGTTGTGTTTTAAATAATTCATTCAAGAAAGGAATATAAATTACTGCCAACTGCAAGCAAAAAGTAAACAAAACAGAAAGTAGTAAAAGTGTATTAGAAAAAATACCCTGTTTAAATAAAAAAGTTTTATCGCTCCTTACCGCCAAAACATGCCCTAATTGAGCAAAGGATAAAACGGTGAATACCATTGTTTGCCAATGTGCAGATTCATTGTGTATTGCATAGGCCTGAGTGGATAAAGTAACACCTGCCATCAATAAGCCAACCCATAGTATATGATAGCCTAACCCGCCTGCGAAAAGGCTCTCTGTAGCATTTCGAGGCGGCCTTTTCATGATGTCAATCTCTGCTTTTTCATTGGCTAAAGCCAAGGCAGGTAATCCATCTGTAACCAAATTAATCCATAAAATATGAATAGGTAACAATGGTATAGGCATACCCAATATAGGTGCAAGAAATATGGTCCATATTTCAGCACCGTTGCAAGTCATAATATACTTAATGAATTTGCGAATATTATCTACGATTCTTCGTCCTTCTTTAACCGCATTTACAATAGTTGCAAATCCATCATCCAATAAAATAATATCAGCTGCTTCTTTACTAACATCTGTTCCTGTAATTCCCATTGCTACACCAATATTGGCTGCTTTCAAAGAAGGTGCATCATTTACACCATCACCGGTCATAGCTACAAAATGATTATTGCTTTGAAGCGCTTTTACAATTCGAAGCTTTTGGTTAGGAGAAACCCTTGCATATACTGTGATAGTTAATACTTGTTTCTTGAACTGCTCATCACTTAAATGATCTAATTCTGTACCCAACATAACCAAATCATTATCCTGCATAATTCCAACCTGCATAGCAATTGCCTTTGCAGTTGCAGGATGATCTCCCGTAATCATTACTGGCTTTATCCCAGCATCTTTACATTCTTGAATTACTTTTATCACATTGGTCCTTGGCGGATCCATCAAACCAACTTGTCCGATCCATTCCAAATCAAATTCTACAGTTTCGCTTTTAATCGTTTTGGGTAATTGGTCGAGCATTTTATATCCATAAGCAATAATGCGCATACCTTTCTCAGCCCATTGATCAGATAGGGTTACCAAAGATTTTTTATCAGTTTGATCCAATAAAAGACTTTGTACTTTTTCACTAGCCCCTTTTACAATAACCAAAAATTGTTTGCCTACTGCATGAATAGTAGTCATACATTTCCGATCAGAATCAAATGGGATTTCTGCAACTCTCGGAAACTGTTGAAATTGTTGATGAAATTGAGATACAGTAATTTGTTCTATACAGTACTTCACCAAAGCCAATTCTGTAGATTCTCCAATGGGTTCTCCCGATTGATCAAATTTAATATCCTGATTCAGTATGATAGCCAGTGTTAAAGGAGTATCAGAAAATGGAAATGCTAAGTCAGTTTTTTCGAACTGCTCAACTACTTTCATTTTATTTTGTGTTATCGTACCCGTTTTATCTGTACAAATAAAGCTGACTGAACCTAGGGTTTCCACCGCGGGTAATTTTCTTACTAATGCTTTACGCTTAGCTAACCTAGCTGCCCCTTTTGACAAAGCAATGGTAATCAAAGCAGGTAATGCTTCAGGAATTGCTGCAACTGCCAAACTAATGGAGAGTAAAAATAATTTAAAAGGTTCTTCGCCTCTTACAAGGCCACTTACAAATAAGACCAAACAAATCAATAAAATGATATAAGAAAGATTTTTACCAAATTGCCCCATTCGAATTTGCAAAGGGGTAATTACTTTATCCTCTTGCAACAATTCAGCAATCTTACCCAACTCAGTTTCCATACCGGTTGCAACAACCAATCCTATTGCTCTACCACCCGTAACCAATGTACCCTTAAATGCCATATTCAACTGATCACCCAATTATATATCCTTGTTAGCAATTATATTGACTTTTTTATGAACAGAACTTGACTCGCCAGTTAAGGAGGACTCATCAATACTTATTGCAAATATTTCAACTAACCTTAAATCGGCAGGAACAATATTTCCTGCTTCCAAATGAATGATGTCACCAGGAACCAACTGCTCTGAAGGAATAATTTTCGATCTCCCTTCGCGTACAACTTGAGCCTTTGTAATACTCATTTGCTTTAGCGCCTCCATCGACTTTTCAGCTTTATACTCCTGACTAAATCCCAACAACGCATTCAATAGTATTATTACTAAAATAATGATGGTATCAGCTACATCTCCCATTAATCCAGAAATAATAGCAGCCACCATTAAAATAAGAATCATAAAATCTTTAAACTGGTCAAAAAAATAAACCCATACGGGTTTATTTTTCTTTGTTGCTAATACATTTAATCCATATTTGGTTAAACGACTAGACGCTTCTATTGGGGATAATCCATTTGTGGATGATTTAAATGCGTTAAACACATCATCCACATTCAAATTGAAATATTGCTTAATCATTCTTAATTGTAAAATCCTTTAGGGCTTTTCCTAATTCATCCATATCGTGGTTGAATTCCTCTTTAAATTTAGCCCAACCATCTTTACCGTCCGCTTTATAATCTTCAATTTTTTTCTTCATATCGGTATTCTTCAACTCTAAAGCAGCAATTTTTTCTTTGTACTCAGCTTTTGCTTCTTTTTTGTCTGAAGCAATTCTTGCATTAAAATCAGCAATACTTTTGGCATTGTCTGCAATTTTTTGATTCGTTTCTGCTTTAAACTTTTCTACATCAGCTAAATATTCAGCATTGGCTTCATCCAAATTTTCATTGGCTACTTTTACTTCATCTTCTGCCTTTTCAACTTTCTCCGCAGATGAATTACAGCTAATCAATTCGGTTCCTGCCAATAATAATAGGGCAGAAAAAATCAAACTTATTTTTTTCATTTTGTAATTTTAAATGGTAATAACTATAATGAAGTGAGAATTTTTTGGAGTTCTTCCTTAGACTTGCCCAATTTTACTTGAAGACGTCCCATTAATTCATCATGCTTACCTTCAACCAACAACATATCGTCATCAGTAAGCATCGCATACTTTTGCTTCAATTTGCCTTTCAGTTCTTTCCAATTACCCAATAACTCTGTAGTGTTTTTCATTTAGTTTATTTTAATAGTATTTTAAAAAACTAAAGGTCAAGGGCTTTTAAGACAATTCTATTACAGAACTAGAACTAAATGATACATTATTCACAGATTACTATTAATGGGAGCATTAATAATTCTTCAACCATGCAAATTCTAATATTTTACTTTTTGGTTCGCAAAAAAATCATTGCGATGGCTGTGGTCAGGAACCCCATTACAAAGGCTGCAATTGCACCTTGAACAGCATAATTAGCATAATTAAAATTGGCTTCTGCTTCTGCAGTGGTTTTATAATAACCTATTTCGACAGAACGCTTAATTACATTAGGGAAATATTCGGGAGTTATTATATAAGAAGTTATCCATTGTGTTATTGGGCTTAACAATGCAATGATAATGGACAAAACAATTCCAGATAATAAACCTTGTGCATAAGTTATATTTCCATCATAAGCAATTTTCTTCTTCTCTCTTAAAGCCAATACCATTAACCAAATTGCAGGAATAGCGAAGAGGTTGGTTAAGTAAAGATGATAATCTATATAAGTACTGTGCAAACCACTTAGTTTTTCTAAAAGCATCCAGACTAATCCCATAATGGAGAATAGAATTGCCCATTTAAGTTCAATTTTGAAACTAGACATAGCGTAAAAGTTTATTTTTTTGATAATGGCTGAATTGATTTTAATACGGGTAAATGAATATGGAATTGAATTGCTAATATTCTAACAATCATCACCACCGCTGCAGCAATTAATTCTGTAAATCCTGTAGATAAATTAAAATAATGACAGATAAAATATACAACTCCACCTGCAATACATGCCAAAGCATAGATATCTTTTTGCAAAAGCAGTGGCACTTCATTCAATAGAATATCTCGTATAACACCTCCTACAGATCCAGTTATTGCCCCCATAACAATGCAAACCCAAAAGGGGAAATTGGCATCTAAACTTTTTGTAATCCCTACAATAGTTACCAGTCCTAATCCAATCGTATCAAATAAAAAAAGCGTATTCTTCCATCTAAATAATTTTTCCTTGAATAAAAGCGTAGCTAATAAAGCAACCCCTGTTGTTATAAAATAACGACTATCTAACATCCAAAATGGGGTTACCCCTAAGAACAAATCGCGAATTGTTCCCCCACCTATTGCAGTAGCCAAACCAATAATATATGCACCCAGCCAATCAACTTGCTTTCCAGACGCTAACTTTATTCCACTAATTGCAAAAGCAAATGTTCCTACTAAATCTGGCAATATGGTAAAAAGATTATCCAAGTTCTATTCGGTTAGCGGTTAAGATACAAATTAACCCTAATAAGATTAGGAGAAAAAAATACAGTTAGCAAAATTAATATCGCTTTTTAGTACATTTAATTAGAATTAATAAAATGTTTGCCATGCGATACTTCTATACATTTTTCTTAACTATTTTCTCAATTTCATTAGTAACTGGGTGTCAAAACACGAAAGAAAAGCAACTTTCTTCAGTGGAGAATTCGGATGAAAAATGGTGGAAAGAAGCCATTGTTTATCAAATTTATCCGCGCAGTTTTAAAGACAGCGATGGAGATGGTATTGGTGACTTAAAAGGAATTATTTCAAAATTAGACTACCTAGAAAGCCTAGGCATTACCGCTGTTTGGATCAATCCTTTCTATAGTTCTCCCAACGATGATAATGGATATGATATTAGTGATTACAGAGCCATTATGAAAGAGTTTGGCTCAATGGAAGATTTTGATATACTTCTAAAAGGATTGCATGATCGAAAAATAAAATTGGTAATGGACCTTGTAGTGAATCATAGCAGTGATGAACATGAATGGTTTAAACAAAGCAGGAGTTCAAGAACAAATAAATACAGAAACTATTACCATTGGTGGGACGCAGAAAGAGGAAAACCCAATTATAGGTATAGTTTATTTGACATCAATCATGATGCATGGAAATATGACTCATTAACAAACTCCTACTACCTTCATTACTTTTCTAGAAAACAACCTGACCTAAATTGGGAAAACCCAACGCTAAGAAAAGAAGTGTATGATATCATGAAATTTTGGGCCGATAAAGGTATTGACGGATTTAGGCTAGACGCATTTGGCTTTGCTGCTAAAGACACCAGCTTTCCTGCCTTCCCCAAAGGATATGAAAAAAACTTTATGGCTTACTATTCCATGGTACCAGCTATTCATGATTATTTAAAAGAAATGAATAAAGAAGTATTTAGTAAATACAATGTTATGAGTGTAGCAGAAGGTGCAGGAAATAGTTTTGAAGATGCACACAACCTTGTTGACGAATCTCGTAAAGAATTAAACATGGCTTATGCATTCGAGGGCGTTGATATTGCCAAAGCAGAAGGATATAGTATTTCCCATTTCAAAAAAGTATTTTCAAAATGGGATAGTGCATTTACCAATAAAGGATGGATCTCTATTTTTTTAGCTAACCACGATCAGGCTCGAATGGTCAGTAGATTTGGAAACGATTCTGCAGCGTATCGTGACCTATCTGCTAAAATGCTGAATACATTCATTTTAAGCATGCGAGGCACCCCTTACTTATACAACGGAGATGAGCTGGCCATGACCAATGCTGGTTTTAGCAAAATAAACGACTATAGAGACATGGCCACTTTAAATGAATACCAGAATCAATTGAATAAAAAAGGAAATATACCTGCATTCTTGAATCGATTGCAATTCGAGTGCAGAGATAATGGTCGTACTCCATTTCAATGGGACAATTCAGTTAATGCCGGATTTAGTACAGGAGCTCCTTGGATTCAGGTGAATAAAAATTATACCAGTATCAATGCAGCGGATCAAGAAAAGGACTCGAGTAGTGTACTGAATTATGTTAAGAAAATGATTCAAATTCGCAAGTCTAATCAGGTATTGGTCTACGGAATATACAATTTAATAGATAAAGACAATCCAACTGTGTATGCCTATACCAGAGAATGGAAAGGAATGAAAATGTTGGTATTGCTCAACTTTAGTAATCAAACTTCTAAAGTTAATACAGGATTAAATTTAGCAAAAGCCAAGCCGCTGATTCAAAATTACTCGAATTTA
>CALRUG020000078.1:0-15271 GCA_943371295.1 Synechococcus sp. UW140
CTCTCCATGGAACAAAATGCAAGCCGCTTCCTTCTCCATTTTCAGCAATTGCATCATCTATTTGTAATTGATTAATAGATTGTGTAATTTCTTTCACATGCTGGTGTGTAAGTGTTTTATACGCTTCAATATTGTTGGCCCTCCAACTAAAATGGGAAGTATTGCTTAATCCCTGGCCAGCACCTGTAGAGCCAGTTATTCCTGTGGTAAAAATATCTGCCAAGACACCTGCTTTTGCCAGTGGCAATAATCCCAATTGTATAGCAGTAGCAAAACAACCAGGATTGGCAATATTTTGCGCCTTAATAATGGCTTCTTTATTCAATTCAGGTAATCCATAAACAAAGGTTCGATTATTGAATACTGCACTATTATTTAATCTAAAATCTTGTGAAAGATCAATCAATTTAATTGATGCAGCAATTTCATTCTCTTTTAAAAATTGAGCCGCATCACCGTGACCCATACATAAAAACAATACATCAATATCACTACTTAACTCAGTCGAGAAAAGTAAATTGGTTTCTCCCAATAAATCTGCGTGAACCTTGTGCAAAGGATTGCCTGCATTGCTTGTGCTGTGAACAAAGCGGATGCTAGCTTCAGGATGATTTAATAATAATCGTATTAATTCACCTCCGGTATAACCAGCACCGCCCACGATTCCAACTTTAATCATTGGATGCGTTTTTAATATTGTGATAAATAGCCGTTTGGTTTCCAAATATTTTAGAAAATCCTCTTACATCATTACCTGTCCAACCATTATTCATTTCTCCATATTTTCCAAACTTGCTGCTCATTAAATCATACTCAGATTCAATACCTATTATTTGGAAACGATAAGGCAATAACTGAACATATACAGAACCAGTTACATGCTCCTGTGAATCTTCCAAAAATGCTTCTATATTTCTCATCACTGGATCCATCATTTGACCCTCATGTAACCAGTTCCCATAAAACTGTGCCAACTGATCTTTCCAATTTAACTGCCACTTAGTTAATACATGTTTTTCAAGTGCATGATGCGCTTTTATAATTACCATAGGTGCAGCAGCTTCAAAACCAACTCTCCCTTTTATTCCAATAATAGTATCTCCCACATGAATATCTCTACCAATACCATAAGGTGCTGCTAAAGACTGTATATATTGTATTGCATGAGAAGGGTGTGTAAAGTGTTGGTTATTCACCCATGTGATAGCCCCTTTTTCAAAATGGATCTTAATTTCCTCTTCTTCTGTTTTGCTGACCTGTGTTGGCCATGCTGATTCAGGCAATAAACCTTTTGAATGTAAGGTTTCTTTACCACCAACACTGGTTCCCCAAAGTCCTTTATTAATAGAATAAGCCGCTTTCTCAAAATTCATTTGAACACCTTTTGCTTTGAGGTATTCAATCTCTGCTTCCCTGCTCAATTGCAAATCACGAATGGGCGTAATAATTTCAATACCAGGAATCATGATATTAAAAATCATATCAAATCTTACCTGATCATTGCCTGCACCAGTACTGCCATGCGCAACGGCTACTGCATTCATTTTTTTAGCATGTTCTGCAATATGCATCGCCTGACTCAATCGTTCCGCACTTACACTCAATGGATAAGTATTATTCTTGAGCACATTACCATAAATCAAGTATTTCACAATGCTATCATAATAGCTTTTAACAGCATTAATAGTGGTATGTGTTTTAACACCCAATGCATAAGCATGTTTTTCTATATGCATCAGCTCTTCTTCTGTAAAACCTCCCGTGTTTACTATAACACTATGAACTTCAAAGCCTTTTTCCTGAGATAAATAAATGGCGCAATAAGTGGTGTCTAATCCCCCACTAAACCCAAGTACTAGTTTTTTCGACTGCATGATTGCTGCATTTAAAATTGAAAAAAATAATTTTTAGAAGTTTTTTTTCTAAACCACTTTAATAATTTGCTCTGTTTCACTTTCATGAAACGCTCGTATAATTTTGAGTTCTGCTTAAAGTCGGCAATGGTTTCTTCGGGTTCATAATGATCAGATGGATCATAAAGCATAGCAGTGCACATACAATTTTTTCGATCCTTACTCATCAAAATATCATAATTCACACAGCTCTTACATCCAGCCCAAAATTCTTCATCATCTGTAAGCTCACTGTAGGTAACTGGTTCATATCCTAATTCACTATTGATTTTCATCACGGCTAAACCAGTAGTTAATCCAAATATTTTGGCAGAGGGATATTTTTTACGAGACAGATTGAAAATGGTTTGTTTAATTTGTTTGGCTACACCACTTTTTCTATATGCTGGCGAAACAATCAATCCACTATTCGCTACAAACTGTTCGTGCCCCCAAACTTCAATATAACAAAAGCCAACCCAATTGCCATTGGTCTCCACCGCTATTACTGCTTTGCCTTCTTGCATTTTACTGGCAACATAATCTGGGCTTCTTTTGGCAATACCCGTACCACGTGCTTTTGCAGAAGATTCCATTTCATCTGTAATGGTACTTGCATAATGAATATCATTAGCAGTTGCTACACGAACAATTATTGACTGTTCCAAGGTATTTGTATAATTATAAAGAGTAAAAAGATAGCGTAAAGCCCTAACCAATTTTTCGGAGAAATTTTCACTGATAGGGGCAAGTGCCAGTTGCTCGTCCTATCAGAAACCACGTCGTGGCCTCGGCAATACGATGAATGGTATCAACGACTGTTCCGTTAAATACGAACAGTTGTTAGCGTGTAAATAAGGTGTAATGCTTGCTACCATTGTTTCAAATGAATTGCAAATTTACAATTCTTTGAAATACAAAGGGCAATAAAACTAAATTTTCAGATAAGTTAACTTTACTGTCTAAAATTCCGCATCATTTGCATTCCCTGACCAGGGGCACCTCTAAAAATTTGATTTGGCCCTCCTCTTTGTTGCATACCACCTTGAGGTGCACCAAAACTTCTGAGGTTATAGGTAAAGCTAATCATGAAATATCTTTTCAATACCACAGTTGAAACGTCTTGTATGGTATTACCAGTAACGTTTCTGGTTAAACTCTGGTTTTGGTTAAGCAAATCAAACACATAGAATTTAAGCTCTCCATCTTTTTTCTTGAATAATTGCTTGGCAATACTTGCACTCCACAAAGGAATATTGGTATTAAAGCCTTCTGCTCTACCCGTATTTTTGATATATCTAAAATCTGTGGAAAATACCCAACCAGACTTCGTATAAACCGTTGGCTCAGCCACAAAAGTTTGGGTAAAGAAATCTCCATTTTGTTGCGGCTGCAATGTGTATCGTGCAAAACTAAAACTTGAATTAGAGGAGAAGTTCATATCGAAGCCTTCTTTGATATTAGTCGTCCAAGAAGCATTAAACCCAGCAGTCGTATTTCTTGTATAGTTGCTTAAGTTATTCACCAAGGTTTGACTTTGACTATTACTTAAGTTAAGGCCAAAATTAAGATTGCTCTTAGGCTTCTTTAATGGAAAACCATAGTTTAAAAATCCATTGATATTGTAAGTACCACTTAAATTCACTGGTCTGGTAAATTGAGCTCCATTAGGCAAATAAGTAGTTGAATTCTGAATATCATTGTCCGTAAAACTTGCATTAACGGTTGCAAAGAAAATTTTCTGTGTTACTACATCAAATGAGTTGTACAAAATTCTGAAAGTATGAATAAACTGTTGCTTCAAATTAGGGTTACCAGAAGTAATGTTCAATGGATTTGAATTGTCTACAACAGGCTGCAACTGTTGTGCTGAAGGCTGACCAGTTCTTCCGTTATAGAAGATTCTCAAATTGGTTGTTCTTGAGAAGTCATAGCGAAAATTCATGGTAGGGAAAAAATTCACAAAATTTTGTGTGATAGAACTATCCTTACTTAAATTTTTGCTGACCAAATCTCCATATTGAACACCTGTACCAATACTAAAATTATACTTCGTGTTTTGCAAACGATAATTAAATGTTACTCTATTTGAATTAAAAGTATTTTCAAAAACGTTGGTTAAATTAGGAACAACAACATCGTATTGACCATTTGTTTTATTGTAAGCAAATGTTTTGGTACCAGAATTGTTGATATTAGAATTGTAATTGTAATTGAATTCAAGAATTTGATTTTTTCCAATTGGTTCTGTATAAGAAAAAGTAGCATTCATTGTTTTGCTATCTCTATTGGTCAAGCCTATTTGATTAATAGTATCTGCATATGGTGTGGTCGTATTAAAAAAGTTATTGATTGAATAATTGGAAGTATTTCCATCATTCACACTTTGGCTAGGATTAAATGCAATTGAATAAGTTCTACCTTTCTTTTTAAATCGATGTCTAAATGTTGCCTCTAAGCTAGCATTATAGCCACTATTGTTTCTATCGGTAGATGCAATAGAATTATTCAAGTTTTTACTAATCCCTCTAGTAGAAAAAGTAGTTACATCCGTAGAAGATTCTGTTTCTTGAAAACTAATATTAGGTCTGATAATAATTGAATTGGAAGAATCAAATTGATGCTCAATATTGAGATTAATTCGATGGTTCTTATTAGAAGTAACCGAATTATTTAGTTGGGTATTAAAAATAGAAGAATCAGGATTTCCAGGAATCAAGTTTTGTGTAAAACTGTTTTGCTCTCTGTACGTTTTCTGATCATTATAAAAATAACTACCAGACACTTCGGTTTTTTTACCCCAAATATCTTTATAGTTAATACCTCCTGCCCAAGTATTGATGATCCCGCCACTATTATTAGTAGCGCCACCGCCACCTCTTCCGCCACCTGCAACTACAATGGTTCTAGCACCACCACCTCCACCGCCGCCAAATAAATCTTGTCCGCCAAAATTTTGCTTATTTACATTATTGGCTTGTCCGGTAAAAGTAATTTGCCTATCGCCATTAAAATAGCTTAGGTTCACGCTGTTGTCGTAACGACCCTCTTGCGAATCGGAACCACCACCTGCTATTACCCTTCCAAAATATCCTTTACGTTTGTCTTTTTTAGTAGTGATATTGATGGTTTTAATTCTGTTACCATCATCAAATCCTGTAAATGCACTTTGATCATTCAAGGCATCAAAAACTTGAAT
The DNA here is from genome assembly GCA_943371295.1 of Synechococcus sp. UW140. Lineage (GTDB taxonomy): Bacteria > Bacteroidota > Bacteroidia > Chitinophagales > Chitinophagaceae > Sediminibacterium. Next base: position 5,092 of record CALRUG020000078.1, read on the forward strand.
CTTATCAATCATATCCGGAGGTAAATTCTTGGTGGCTAATTTTGGATCATCCCCAAAAAACCTTTTACCATCAACCAATATTCTTTGCACATTTTCTCCTTGGGCCTTAACCGTTCCATCGGCTTCAACTTGAACACCTGGAAGTTTCTTCAACAAATCTTCCATCACCGCATTGGGCTTTGTTTTAAAACTGGAAGCATTAAACTGAACAGTATCTTTTTTAATGGTAATAGGAGACTGTGTAACGGTGACTTCGCCTAAATCATTCGCAGCTAATCTTAAATATATAGTGCCAAGGTCTACCGATGCATTCGCCTTGGAAAAATTAATCTTTTTTGAGTATGCTTCATATCCTTGGAATTTGATCATGACGATCATTTCACCAAAAGAAATTTTTTCAACAATAAAACTTCCATCAGCTTTGGCTAATCCAAAAACATCCAATGTAGAATCTTTTGCTTCTAAAACGGTAATGGAAGCATCTTTAAGTGCTTGCTTGCCAACACTATCCACCAACTTACCCTTTAGGGTTGCTGTATTCTGAGCCATCAATGCCACATTAAAGAGCAAACTCAACACCAATAAAAGTAAACGCATAATCAATATTTTGAAAGACCGAAACTAAAATGTATTCAAGAATAACACTTGAAGAATAATATTAATGGCAAGCTATCTTGATAATAGGAAACTATAAACATCAAATCGGTGAAACCCTTAACTGAATAGGTACTCCACGTCTTCTTTTGTTAAAGTTTTAACAAATCCTTCGTCATCAGTAATGACTTCACGAGCAAGATTTCTTTTTCGTTCTTGTAATTTAAGAATCTTATCTTCTACCGTATCTGTACAAATCATACGGTAAGCGAAAATATTTTTTGTTTGCCCAATTCGGTGTGTTCGATCAATTGCTTGTTGTTCAACGGCTGGATTCCACCAAGGATCTACTATATAAACATAATCAGCTGCAGTTAAGTTAAGCCCAACTCCTCCTGCTTTTAATGAAATTAAAAATACCCTACAATTGTCATCGTTTTGAAAACGTTGAATGGCTCGCTCTCTTTCAGCTACAGTGCTACTTCCATCAAAATATTCATAATCAACCCCTAACTCTTTCATTTTCTCTTTAATCAAAGCGAGCATTCCCAAAAACTGTGAAAAGACCAAGGCCTTGTGATTACTAATATTCTCTGTAATCTCTCTTCCCAATTCTTCAAGCTTAACCGAAACATTTGGATAGCGCTCTTCTTCTTTTACAATTGCAGGGCTATCACAAATTTGACGAAGCTTCATTAAGCCTTGCAAAATGGTTAATTGTGATTTTTGAATCCCTTGATTTTCTACAACACCCAATATTTTATCACGATAATCATTTCTGTAAGCCTCATAAATTTTTCTTTGCTCCTGACCCATTTCACAGAATAACACCATTTCTTGTTTCTCTGGAAGATCTTTTGCAACCTGCTCTTTGGTTCTTCTGAGAATAAAGGGATACAATAACTTTCTTAAATGGTCTTTCTGCTCTTTCTCACCAAACTTATCAATTGGTATAGAAAATTCTTGCTTAAAGAATTCCATGCTACCGAGCATCCCCGGATTTAAGAAATTCATCTGCGCATAAATATCAAAAGTATTATTCTGCAATGGGGTTCCACTTAAGCACAATCTACTTTTTGCCTTAAGCAAGGAAGCAGCTTTAGTAACTTTACTGCCCGGATTCTTAATCGCTTGGCTTTCATCTAAAATCACATAATCAAAAGCTACTTCTACAAACTGTTTAATATCACTGCGCAAAGTTCCATATGTGGTGATAATTACATCAAAAGCTTTATTGCTAATTCCATCTTTTAACCTTGCTCCGCCATGGTGTACATAAAAACTAATATCTGGCGTAAATTTTTTAATCTCATTCTGCCAGTTAAACATCAAGGTAGTTGGGCATACTACCAATGCTTTTAAACTACCATTTTCTGTTTTTAAATGGTGTAAAAAACAAAGTGCTTGAATGGTTTTACCCAATCCCATATCATCGGCTAAAATTCCACCCCACTGAACTTCTCGCAAGTAATTCAACCATTGAAATCCGCTCTCTTGATAAGGCCTAAGTATGGATTGCAAGTGCACAGGCGCAGGAACGGCTTTAATTTCATGGTTGTCTTTTAAGCGCTCATATTTTTCTTCCAACTGAAAAAACAGTTCTTCCTCATCTCTTTGCAAATACAATTCTTCAATTACACTAAAATGGTACTTGCTCAGCTTCATACTGCCCGCCTTCCCTTCACCTACCCTAAATAATAGGGAATACTTTTTCACCCATTCTTCAGGAAGAATACCCAATGTTCCATCTGTTAATTGAACAAACTGTTGCTTATTCGCCAATGCTTTTTTGACATCATCAACAGTTACTTTTTGTTCACCAAACTGAATTTCAATCTTGGCATCAAACCAGTCCGTATTGCTGCTAATGAAAATTTTGGTAGAGGGTTTTGCTGTATTAAATCTGAAATTTTTCAAGGCTTCAAATCCAAAAACAGGAATATTCATATCCTTTACTGCATCTATAAACAAGAAGAACCAATTGTTCCTCAATACATCTTTCCCTTTTAAAGCAAGAATATTAGAATCTACCGGACGTACAAACCCTGAATGCAATGATTCTATTCGGTTGAGCAATTCCTGCTCTGCAGCCATATTTCGATGAATCACCATCAACCTATCAGCAACTGGAAAAAATATTTTTTCCTTATCAGCATGTTGTACATCATAGCCTTTGTAATTAAAAACCGGTTGAAAAAGAAGGTACTCTCCTTTTTCTTTTAAAAGAATTTTTAATTCGGGCTTTACATCTTTTACTTCCTCTTTTTTAACATTGGCAAAATGAACAGGATAGTTTTTAGAAATGGGTAAAATAAAGCTGGTCAATTGTTCAGACCAATCCTGCTCTGCAATAATCAACTTACCATTGGGTAAGAATTTTTCAACCAACAAAATATCTTCCGCCTTCTTCCAAATATAAAAGTTCGCTCCATGTTGAAAAAACATAGAAGACTCACATTCATTATTGCTTATTGAAATTAAAGTAGATGGAAGTTGCACATTACAAGAAACCTCATACTGATGGTTATTATAATGGATACTAAACTCAGGTTGAATATAATGATCAGATAAAACGGCTTCTTGCAAATTCTCTGTCACAAATCGTTTACCCGACGGCAAATAAAACACAAAAGGAGATCCTGCAAATTCAGTAAATAGCTTTTTTATTTTAGGATGCAGGTATTCGTTAATTAAGTGCTTGGTTTCCTCGGGAAGTTCATCTGAATGTTGCTGTATAATATTTTCCCAGATGCCGCTAAAAGGAGAATTTCGATTTAAATACCGATTCACTTCAGCAGACATTAACTTACGCAATTGCTGAATAACCATTTTATCATCTTCAGAAAAAACGGCTGTATTCACAAATTTGGTAAGATCTAATTTTACTGTCTTGCTGATGAATTTGGTTAACTCTTCATTGGCTTCACCTTGAACTGCTTCAAGTTGCACATTGGGATATTGTGTAGGAAAAGCAGTGATAACCAATCCAAGTTTTAAAGTGGCTTCTTGAATAGATTCTGTTTCAACTTCAAATGAAGGTTCCATCTCAAGCGGCCTAGGTTTGGCTTCCACGCCTGCAACTAAAGCCACTCTTTTGATACTGCTGTCTAATACACGCAAAAAGGGTTTCCCGTCGGTATAGGTAAATTCAAATTTGCCTTTTATATCATCGGCTAATGAATACCCATACAATGCCAGTAATTTATTCTTTTCTTTATCCCAATTTCTAATACTATCAAAATAAGCAGCACCATGATTTTTGAATAACTGCAAAAACACAATACCCTTATGAACACATAAAGGATGTTCTGTTTCACTACTACAAGTACAACTGGTATCGAAATTTCTTTCTTCGTTTTTTTGCAAGACTACTTTATGGTGTTCATTTTCGTAATCTAATTCTGCCACCACACGCTCATTTTTGGCTTCGAGAATGGATGCTTTATTTGTTCTTAAATACTCCTCGGCTTTTTCAAAAGACTCAGTAGAAGTAAGCATTCGGATCAGTTTAAGATCCAAGAGTTTTATTTTTACAGAAGTATGCTTTTGATCATATTTGGTTTCTTTATCCCCCAACAAGTTTTTATCTAACATGTCTTGCAAGTGAAATAAAGCGCCAGCTTTATGCCTACACACTTCCGCTAAATTATAAGGACAGGTACATCTTAAAGAAATGGTTTTAGGGTCTTTAAATTGATTGATATGCACTTTATAAAAAGTGCTATAGCCATCATCTTTAACCCTGAAAATAATATTGCCCATCAAGTCATCATACTCAACCAATTCTACATTACCCAATGCATGAATTTTCTTACCTCTACGGATTACTTCTTCCGTACCGAAATTGTAAATATGCTTAATTAAATATGGTAGTGCCATTGCTTTACATCGGCCAAAAAAGGCCAATTTGCAAAAGTAAAGGAAAGCAAATCTAAAATGAATTAATAAATGGTAAAATGTGGATGAAATGTTTGTTTATTCAACAGAATCTTTCACAATTAGGTCACCATTCTTATAAAAAGGTAAAATATTCGCTAAATCAGGGGTTACACAGTATTCAAGGTCTTTTTCTAATCCATACTGAGCCAATCGGTGCCAATGGGTGGTATTACGAATAAAACCTTTTAAATCGTTTTGGTGCAATTGGTACATGTTTTCGGCCATTAAACTGCTATCGCAATGAATGGTAAAATGGGATTTTACTCTTTCAATAACTGCACCCGCAAATAAGGTATCTTCTAAATTAAACTTATCCTTCCATGCAGAACATCCTAGAATAACATTCTTCTTTTGCGCAATCAAATGTTTGCATACTGCAGATAAATTAGGGAAGGAGCCAGTTACTACTTCAGCAGCCCCGTTCTGTAATGCCATATGCAATAATTTAGTCCCATTGGTAGTAGTTAGTACCAAGGTTTTTCCTTCAATGAATTCGCGAGGATATTCAGCAGGTGAATTGCCATGTGCTAAACCTGGGATAATTTTACCATCTCTCTCGCCAGCCGTAATCCCTCCCGTATTTTTACCAATTTGAATGCACTTATCAACCGTATCAACAGGTATAACCCTGCTCGCACCATTGTATAATGCAGTAGCAATGGTTGAAGTTGCTCTGAATACATCAATGACTACCACTATGCTATTACTAATATCATAGATGTCTAATAAACGAGGAGATAAAACAGTATGTAAAACAGGTTTTGTGCTCATGGGGCGCAAATATAGTTCAAGATAATTCTACAGCAGGGTCCCAGAATTTTTTTTCGAAGTCAACCACTTGGTCATCCACTACTTTAACTTTTTCTTTGGCCAATAATTCTTCCATTTTAGTGGGCGTAGCAAAATGCATTTTACCTGAAAGCAAGCCTTTTCTATTGACTACTCTATGTGCAGGAATAGTAGGATTGGAATGCGCTGCATTCATAGCCCAACCAACCATTCTTGCACTCATTTTCGTACCTAAAAAGTTGGCAATAGCACCATATGAAGTAACCCTCCCTTTTGGAATCAATTTAGCCACTTCAAAAACTTGTTCAAAGAAGGAAGACTCTTTAGCACCGCTGGGTAAAATAGATGGTAATTTTTCAGCTGGTTTTTTCATAAAATAAAAAATATGCCTAAAGCTAATGTGTATTTGCTTTTTCTTCCAATAATGCAGATCGCTTGGGTTCAGGCACCGACTCATAATCATAAGGACAATGCCTGCATCCATATCCACAACAATGACCTTTGTTCAGGTGATACTCGGCAGTCAGCACCATGTACCCCTTTTCGTCATAATAAAAATCTTTACCCTCAATCAGATCCTTGTTCACTTATTAATTGTTTTAGAATTTCATCTTTTTCAATTGGAAGGGGATGGTCTATTGTAAAACAACAGTAATGAATCCTGTTGCTTCCAGCAATATCCAATCCTTCATAATGGGTTTTAATTTGCAGTTCTGGCTTTACAACAGCTGCCCCATACACGTTGTCTGATGATGCTAACAAATTAAGTTGGAATAAGTTGATTACAGTTAAAGTAAATTGATAAAGGTCTGGACTATCTGTTTTAAGGTGAACTAAGCCGCCGTTCTGCAAAATGGTCTGGTACAAACGCAGGAACCTTGGATGGGTGAGCCTTTTTTTGAATCGAGACCCCCTTAATTGCGGATCAGGGAATGTAATCCAGATTTCTGCTACCTCACCTGGATTAAAATAATCAGTGACTTTATCAATATGTGACCGAACAAAAGCAACATTATTTAACCCCTCATCTATGGCGGTTTTGGCACCTCGCCAAATGCGGTTCCCTTTAATATCTATTCCAATAAAATTCCTTTCCCGATACATTCTGCCTAAACCCACGGCATATTCCCCCTTACCACAAGCCAATTCAAGTGTAATGGGATGATCATTGTTAAAGAAATCTGCCCATTTGCCCTTCATATCTTGCGGATATTCCAACACATTAGGAAAAGACTTAATTGCTTCGAAACGGATGAGTTTTTTTTGGCCCATAACCGCGAAGATAAAGGTTGGATTTAACATTTAAAACAAGCCTGAAATTGAAATGCTCCCTACCTTTGCAAGGTGAAAAGATTGGGATTGATACTATTGTTCTGTATTTATGCTGCCGCAAGTTTTGGGGTAAGCATCAAGCAGTTCTATTGCTGCAATCAACTTAAATCTACCACCATCAGTTATGCAGCAGTAGAAGAAAGCAGTTGTGGCATGAAGCACAAAATGAAAGACTGCTGCAAAACCAAAGTGAAATTTGTAAAATCACAGGATACCCATTTTGCCAAAACTGGCTTAACCAGTATGCCTTCTCTTGAATTGCATACGAATACCACCTCTTTTTTTTCTAGCAATTTTATCATTCATTACAAGGGAACCATTGCAGTTCCTCAGAGCAATCCACCACCACTACATACTGGTATACCGCTCTACGAATTTTATTGTAATTACAGAATCTGATACCCTCCATCTTTGTTTTGATACTACCCATTCATAGGTAGTATCTATTGGCGTTTTTATACCGCATCTTCTTTATCAAACATAAATCAACCAACATGAAAAAAACAATCATGCTAGTATTAGCAGGTTTCTTAAGCCTTGCTACCTATGCACAACAAACAGCACCTAAGCAAGACACCACCAAAGTAACCCACTCTTGCCCAATGCATCCAGAAATTACTGGAACGGAGAAAGACAAATGCAGCAAATGTAAAATGTCTTTAACGCCTGTAAAACAATATGTATGCCCGATGCATGCAGATATTACCAGCACTAAAAAAGATGCGAAATGTAGCAAATGCGGTATGGCATTAAAAGAAGCCAAGCCAGCTACTACTAAGCATTAATCCATTATTTCCTGATACAGCTTTCTGTATCAGGAAATTTTTAAAAACAGAAGAAGATGAAAAAAAATATATACTGGATCATTGCATTACTATTCATGTTTTCAAACAATGCAATCATCGCTCAAAATACAACAGACAAACAGATTGCAGACACAATAGTCACCACTGTTCAATTCAGGGTAGAAGGCGCCTGCGAAATGTGCAAAGAAAGAATTGAAGAAGCGGCCAAAGGAAAAGGAGTACAAAAAGCGGATTGGGATATAGCGTCTAAAATGTTGACCCTACATTATTTTCCTTCCTTGGTGAATATCAATAAAATCAAAAACAGAATTGTAGAAGCTGGGCACGACTTATTAAACAAGAAAGCAAAAGACAATGTGTACAATGAATTGCCAGAATGTTGCCATTATAGAGAACAAGATAAAAAAGCACACGAGGCTGAAAATATCAATACCGATGAAGTAAGAGGTATTGTATTAGAGGCAGATAAAAAAGGACAATTCAATCCATTGTATCAAGCATCCATCAAATGGTTGAATACAGAAAGAGGTGTATTAACCGATAGCCTGGGATATTTCAGTATACCTATGACCGCCAGCTCAAATAGACTAATCATAAGTTATATAGGCTATAAGTCAGACACATTTACTGTAGAGAATCCATCTACCCTAAAAGTTATTCTGGCTGATGATCAGCAATTACAAAATGTAACAGTAACCAACTCTAGAAGATCCAGTTATATTAGCACCATTAGCCCCATACGATCTGAAATCATGACGGCAAAAGAATTGCTGAAAGCGGCTTGTTGTAATTTGAGTGAAAGCTTTGAAACCAACCCATCCGTAGATGTTTCTTACAACGATGCTGTAACAGGTTCAAAGCAAATACAGCTATTGGGCCTAAGCGGCAACTATACTCAACTCACCGTAGAAAATTTACCAGGGCCAAGGGGATTAGCCACGCCGCTTGGATTGAACTCTATAGCAGGACCATGGATTGAATCCATTCAATTAACCAAGGGTGTTGGATCAGTAGCCAATGGATTTGAAAGCATTGCAGGACAAATAAATGTTGAATTGAAAAAGCCAGCGGTTGGAGAAAGACTCTTGGCCAATATTTATATCAATGAATTCGGAAAGACCGATTTAAACTTAAATCTTCAAACCAAGTTGAGCGAAAAATGGTCAACCGGATTACTATTGCACGATAATTTTTTAAACAATAGCAATATAGATTTTAATAAAGACGGCTTCAGAGATTTACCTACAGGGAATCAATTCAGCATGGTTAACCGATACCAATACAATGATTCAAAAGGTTGGATGGCACAGATGGGTATCAAAGTGATGAAAGACAATAAAACGGGAGGACAAACCAGTTTCGATCCCAAGCAACACCAGAATTCAAACAGCATATATGGCTTGGGTATCAATACCAATCGATACGAAGGGTTTGCAAAAATTGGTTATGTATTCCCGCAAAAAGTATACAAGAGCATTGGCTTACAAATTGCGGCCATTAACCATGACCAAGATTCTTATTTTGGTAAAACCATTTACAATGCCAATCAAAAAAGCTTTTACAGCAATTTGATTTACCAAAGTATTATTGGCAATACCAACCATAAGTTTAGAACAGGATTAAGTTTACAGCACGATAATTACAATGAATTATTTAACACCACTAACTACCAAAGAACAGAAACAGTAGCAGGAGCTTTCTTTGAATATACCTATACTGCCTCAGAAAAATTTAGTGTAGTAGCAGGTATTAGAGGAGACAATAATAATTTATTTGGTGCATTTTTAACTCCAAGATTGCATATCAGGTACGAACCTTTTAAAGGAAGTATTTTCAGAATCAGTGCAGGAAGAGGACAAAGAACTGCCAATATTTTTGCAGAAAATACGGGCATACTGGTTAGTGCTAGACAGTTAAATATTATTGGTACTACTTCAGGAAAAGCCTATGGTCTTGATCCTGAAATTGCATGGAACAGAGGCATCAGTTTTGATCAATCATTTAGATTGTTCAATAGAAAAGCCAGTTTAGCAATCGACTATTTTAGAAACGATTTTACCAATCAAGTAGTTACCGATTTAGAAACTACCAATGAAATTCGCTTCTATAATTTGAAAGGGAAATCTTATTCCAATAGTTTTCAAACAGAGCTGAGTATGGAACCAATTAGTCAATTGGAAGTTAAGTTAGCGTATCGCTTTTTTGATGTAAAGACTACTTACAGTAATCAATTATTACAGAAACCATTTGTATCACAACATAGGGCTTTCTTAAGTTTGGATTATACCACAGGTAATAATTGGAAATTCAATTATACCATTACTTACAACGGACAAAAGCGTATCCCTTCCACTTTGAGTAATCCAATCCAATTTCAAAGAGAAGCAATGTCTCCTGATTTTTATTTGATGGCCGCACAAATCAGTAAGACCTTGGGAAAAAATAAATCGATGGATTTTTATGTAGGAGCAGAAAATTTGACCAACTTTTTCCAGCAAGGAGTGATTGTATCCGCTGCAAATCCGTTCAGTCCTTATTTTGATGCATCCCTGGTTTGGGGACCCATCAACGGCCGAATGCTTTATGCAGGTTGGAGAATGAGGTTGAAATAATTCCTAAATTCATTGTATGAAAAAAATATGGGTAGTTTGCTTTTTGGGCTTATCAGCATGCCAAAGCAATAAATATTTTAGAACATTAACGCAAGAAGAAAAGAGCTT
>CALRUG020000079.1:0-15115 GCA_943371295.1 Synechococcus sp. UW140
CCCTCGCATCGGCTTCGCCGCTGCTGGGTTTTTCTATTTACTCACTTAGCCGAATAAATTCGGCACATTCGCAAATAAAAAAACCCTCTCACTTTCGTTCGAGGGCTTTGTAGCCGGTACGGGAATCGAACCCGTCTTTGCCCCGTGAAAGGGGGCTGTCCTAACCGATAGACGAACCGGCCATGGTTTTATCTTTCGGGTTGCAAAAATAAGAGGCAAATTGTTTTCTGCCAAACTTTTTTATCAAATTACGCAAATTGATTTTAGAAACTGTAAATTTGCCATCCTAACGCTAATTAATCAAATTAAAACAGCTATCAATGAGTACAGTAAAAGTTGCTATTAACGGTTTTGGAAGAATCGGTCGCTTGGTATTTCGTCAGATTTACAATATGAAGGGGATTGATGTAGTGGCAATCAACGATTTAACCAGTCCAGCGGTTTTGGCACATTTATTAAAATACGACAGTGCACAAGGACGTTTTGATGCAACTGTTACTTCAACAGATGATTCAATCGTAGTAAACGGTGAAACAGTAAAAATTTATGCACAGCGCGATCCAGCTCAAATTCCTTGGGGTGCGCATGGTGTTGACGTAGTAATTGAATCAACAGGATTTTTTACAGATAAAGACAAAGCGGAAGCGCATATTAAAGCAGGTGCTAAGAGAGTGGTAATTTCTGCTCCAGCTACAGGCGATTTAAAAACAGTAGTGTTCAATGTGAACCACGCAATATTAGATGGTTCTGAAACCATTATTTCTTGTGCTTCTTGTACAACCAACTGCTTGGCCCCAATGGCTAAAGTGTTGAATGATCAATATGGTATTTTAACCGGTATCATGAGTACTATACACGCGTATACCAATGATCAAAATACATTGGATGCTCCACACCCTAAAGGCGATTTAAGAAGAGCAAGAGCAGCAGCTGCTAATATTGTTCCAAATAGCACAGGTGCAGCAAAGGCAATTGGTTTAGTATTACCTGAGTTAAAAGGCAAATTAGATGGAAGTGCACAACGTGTTCCAACCATCACTGGTTCTTTAACTGAGTTAACTACTATCTTAAGTAAAAAAGTAACTGCAGAAGAAATCAATGCTGCAATGAAAGCTGCTTCTAATGAAAGCTTTGGTTATAACGAAGATGAAATTGTAAGTTCAGATATTATTGGAACCCATTTTGGTTCTTTATTCGATGCTACTCAAACTAAAGTAATGACCGTTGGAGATACCCAATTGGTGAAAACGGTGAGTTGGTATGATAACGAAATGAGTTATGTAAGTCAGTTGGTAAGAACTGTACAATATTTTGCAGGGTTAATCAGCAAATAATCATTTTACAATAGTATTAAAAGCCGTTTCGATTTTTCGGGACGGCTTTTGTTTTTTGGTTAAATTGCCATTAAATATTTTTTTTATGACGAGTCCTTTTGTAGCGTTTAATTTTTTAGGTAAGAAAGCCTTAATTAGAGTAGATTTCAATGTTCCATTAGATAAACAAACTTATGCCATTGGCGACGATAATCGAATGAGAGCTGCTGTTCCAACAATTGTAAAAATTTTACAAGATGGAGGATCTGTTATTTTAATGAGTCATTTGGGAAGACCCAAAGAAGGTCCTGAAACAAAGAGTTCTCTAATACATATAACAGGACATTTGCAAACTTTATTGACTAATGCAATGAATAAAGAAGTGCTTGTACAATTTGCCAATGATTGCATAGGTCAAGAAGCGTATGATAAATCAGCTAGTTTAAAAGCAGGCGAAGTTTTATTACTAGAAAATTTACGATTCTATAAAGAAGAAGAAAAAGGAGATGCTGCTTTTGCAGAGAAGCTTAGCAAACTTGGAGACGTATATGTGAATGACGCATTTGGTACTGCCCATAGAGCGCATGCATCTACTGCGGTAATAGCACAATTTTTTGATGCAAATAATAAGATGTTTGGTCTTTTAATGGAAGGGGAAGTAAGAGCCGCTGAATTGGTTTTACATAAAGCAGCAAAACCTTTTACTGCAATTATTGGTGGAGCTAAAGTGAGCGATAAAATATTGATCATAGAAAATTTATTGGAACGCGCAACAGATATTATAATTGGAGGGGGAATGGCTTACACATTTATGAAAGCCCAAGGAGGACAAATAGGAAAAAGTCTTTGCGAAGAAGATCGATTAAGTACTGCTTTAGATATTTTACATAAAGCTGCAGCTAAAGGCGTAAATATTCATTTACCTGAAGACAGTATTGTTGCAGATAATTTTGCAGCAGATGCCAATACCAATATTGCACAGAGTAATCAAGTGCCAGATGGTTGGATGGGATTGGATATAGGACCTAAAGCAGCTGCCTCTTTTGCTGCTACCATTAAGAGTTCAAAGACCATTTTATGGAATGGGCCAATGGGCGTTTTTGAAATGGAAAAATTTCAACAAGGAACCAAAGCTATTGCGGTTGCGGTAGCAGAAGCCACTGCAACTGGTGCATTTAGTTTAGTAGGAGGAGGCGACAGCGTTGCAGCAGTAAACCAATTTGGTTTTGCTGACCAAGTAAGTTACGTAAGTACAGGAGGTGGTGCCATGTTAGAATACTTTGAAGGAAAAGTACTACCAGGGATTGCAGCCATTTCAGCTAAATAAAATTAAGCTACATCTTCACCTGTTGCAGCTTTCATCATTAAGAACCAGTCTTCTCGGGTTAGTTTGATGGAAGCTGCAATTTTTGCTTGCGCCAAGCGCTCTGATTTAGTAGTGCCAATTACAGGAAGTATTTTTGATGGATGCGTATTCAACCAAGCAATCAATATTTCATTTAATCCTGCCACATACTTTTCTGCTAATAGTGATGCAGCATGTGTTATGCTTCTATAATGTGGATGTAAATCATCGGTAAGCAATCCACCACCAAGTGGAGCCCATGCCATAGGTGTAATTTCATTTTCTATACAGTTGTCTAAAATTCCATTGTTGAATGGTGCAGTACAAATAATAGATACTTCAATTTGATTGTATTGTATGGGAACCCATTTACGCAACATATTTACTTGATGGGGTAAAAAATTGGAAACGCCAAATGCATGTACTTTTCCTTGTTTTTGTAAAGTTTGGATAGCTTCAGCTACTTCTTCAGGATTCAATAATGGATCTGGTCGATGGATTAATAGAACATCTAAATAGTCTGTACCAAAGTTTTTTAAAGATTGTTCTGCAGATCGGATGATATGTTTTTTGCCAGTATTATAGGATTTAATATTATGGCTGGGTCTATTTTCGGTAACCATTTGAATACCGCACTTTGTGATCAATTTTAATTGTGATCGCAAGGTTTTATCTTCTTTTAATGCATCTCCAAACTCTTCTTCTGTAGTATAGTCTCCATAAATATCAGCATGGTCAAAACTATTTACGCCTATAGCTAAACACTCTTCAATCATTGCTCGGTAAGCAGATGTAGAAAAATTGGCTCCCCATTTACCCCATCTCATGCAACCCGCTATTGGACTACTTAACTGTTCTTGCTGTTTCATATTTTAAATATAGGAATAAAAAAAACTCGTTCTGAATTCAGAACGAGTTTTATAAGTCGGTTGGTTGTTTAGATTAATATCTGTTGTATCCACCGCCGCCGCCGTTTCCACGATCGCGATTACCGCCACCGTATCCACCGCCACCGCGATTTCCACCACCACCGCCACCATAGCCGCCACGGCTTCCGCCGCCGCCACCACCATAAGGCTTCTTTTTAAAGCCGCCTCTTTCGCCTTCAGGACGAGGTGTAGATTCGTTTACAACAATTTTGCGATCCATAACATCAGTGTCATGTAAAGCAGCGATTGCAGCGCGAGCTGCATCATCATCAGCCATTTCAACGAAACCAAAGCCTTTGCTACGGTCGTTGTTAAATTTGTCGGTAACGATTTTGGCACTGCTTACTTCACCATAGGGAGCAAACAGATTTTGCAGGTCTTCACTAGACATATTCCAGTTCAGATTTCCAACGTAAATGTTCATTTTTAAGAAATTAAGTGATCAAAAAACCAAAGCTAAAACAGTAACCAAAAACCCTGAACCATTTACGTAAAAACGTTCTGAGACCTGGAACTTCTGCATTTGGACAGTTAAAGATAGGGTTTTTAATGATTTGGGCGTTTTTTTTCAAAAAAATGACAATTCTTTGTTTATAGGCTAAAATACCGCATACGCGGTATTGTGCCATTTGAATTGGGCACCTACTTTCACAAAAAAAAATATGCATAAATGGATCAAATCGGTCATTGCAATAATGTTGCTGACCAACCTTAATGCTCAGCAGCTAGAAATTGTAAAATATTCATTTGATGATGACAGGTATGGTTTAGCCAAATTGGCTAATTCAATGAGGAAAGATTCTGTTGATGCAGGTATAGAAAATGGTAAGTATATTTTTCAGAACTACCATATTAAAAAAGGGGTGAGCAAGTGGTCTCTTTTAAATTATGGACTTAATAGCAAGGCTAATATAAGTTATAAAGCATCCATAACACAATTAGCAGGTTTGCAGGATTACTCATATGGTATGGTAATCAATGCTGAGAACGGGAATAACTATATCATGTTTGGTATTGCTAGTAATGGGTATTACATTTTATTATACTCCAAATCTGGAACGGTTACTAATATCTCCAACGGTTGGGTCAAATCATCATTGGTAAAAAATGGATATAATACTATCAATGAATTACACATTGAGAAAATTGGAAACAATTACCAGTTTTTTTTAAACGATGTTTCTTTAAAAATACAGTCTATTGAACTTTCAAAATTTTCTGCCAATGTTGGATTATTTGCCAATAGTAATATGAAGGTTGGTCTTGAGCAGTTAGAAATTAAACAATGGAATAGTCAAACAACTATTCCTGGTAAAATTGTACGAGGATACACACCAATGACTATTTTGCCTGTAGCAACCAAACCCACACCCACTGCATCAAAGCAAAATGAAGTATATAGGGCCGAAGTTGGCTCTTTTGATAGCCGATATGGAATCAAAGATAAAGATGGTTTTCGCTTAGTAGACCCTGTTTTTAATTTTGCTTATATGCATCAGGGGTATATAATTGGGGGAAATGAATCAACCAGTACAATGGGTGTTTATGATATGCAGGGCAATTTGATTATTCCTCCATTAATGAAAAAAATCACTATTAGTAAGTACCAATCTTCCATTTATTTTTCTTGTAAATCGGAATCGGGATTTTGGGGTTTGGTTGATCAGAATGGTAAAACGGTTTTACCTTTTGTGTATAGTTACCTTGATAATGTTTCAGAAGGCTATGTCTACATGAAAAACGGGAAAGGTTGGGGCTTGATAGATTTAAATGGGAAGCCTATGTTTTCTCCAGGAATCATTGAAGATGAATACGAGAAAAAACAAAAACTTAGATCCCCCAATATTGTGAAAAATGGTCAACTGATTGCAAGAGCCAAGGCTTCTGATGGCGGTAAAATAGGTATTATAGATATTCAGGGTAATTGGGTTGTTATGCCTAAGTATTATTCCATCAGCTATATAGATACCAATCAATCTTATATGGTGTCTATGCAGCAGGGATTGGACAGTAGACGATTACATTATGGTGTTGTAGATAAAAATGGCGCACTAATAATCCCTGTAAAATATTCCGGACTTTTCTTAAGGGGGAAAAATTATATTAGTTCTGAAGGGGATGATCCATTCGGGGACGATTTTACAGATGAGGCAATGGCAGCAGCTGATGATGATCTTTTTGATTTCTTAGAAGAAGAGGAAGATACAATTGATAAAAGGAAATGGGGCCTTCTTAGCCCTACCGGTTCAACAATTTTAGCATTCAAATATGACGATATATCTTCTAATTCTGATATGGACATATTACGAGTAAAGCAATTGAATCCAATTACCAAAAAGATGATCAACTTTCTTTATGATCAATCAAATAAATCAATGTTAAGTCTTGCTGCTTATGATGAATACAAATATGATTCAATCCTTTTTAAAGGAAAACCCAAAAATGATTACCGCATTTCTTATCCTTATTTTGCCGATGGACTAATGAACGTTGCTAAAGCTGGTAAGTGGGGCTTTATTGATAAAGCAGGGAAAGTAGTGATTCCTTTTCAATATGACCATGCTAGTGCATTTTATAAAAGTGTTGCTCTAATTAAGAAAAACAATGAATGGTATTATATCAATAGACAAGGGAAAAAAATACCTCAACCTGAATCAGATCAATCATCCAATAGCAAAGAGCTTCCTCCCATTCGGCCTGGGACATTATAAAGAATTTGCATTTATCAGGGGGATAAAGGCAAAAAAAATGCCCCGAGAAATCGGGGCATTTACCATTTTATCAGTTAAGGATTATCCTTCAACTACTTCAAATTCAATCTCTGTATTGTTTCCGTTACCAAAGTCGATAGTAGCTTTATAAGTTCCTAACTCTTTAACATCGTCTACAATAGTGATGCGCTTGCGATCAATTTCGTAACCTTTTTGGTCACGGATGGCGCGAGTAATTTGTAAAGAAGTAACCGCACCAAAGATCTTTCCGCTGGTACCAGTTTTTGCACCAACCTTAACAGGAGATGACTTCAATACATCAATTACTTTATTGATTTCAGCCAACATAGCAGCTTCCTTCTTTGCTTTAACTTTAAGCTTTTCTTCTAATTGTTTCATATTAGAAGGACTTGCTTCAACAGCAAATTTCTGAGGAATCAAAAAGTTACGAGCATAACCGTTTTTAACGGTTACTAATTCGTTCTTCCCGCCTAAATTGTCTACGTCTTGAATTAATATTACTTGCATTTTTTTGTTTTTAGTCCCAGCGCCCAATCATTAGATTTTGATTTGACTGTCTCACGCTTTGCGTGATTAGGGATGGTTAACTAATTGGTCTATTTCAATAAATCTGTTACGTAAGGCAACAAAGACATTTGACGAGCTTTTTTAACAGCGTCGGTTACTTTACGTTGGTATTTTAAAGAGTTACCAGACAAACGACGTGGTAATAATTTACCTTGTTCGTTGATGAATTTCTTCAAAAATTCTACGTCTTTATAGTCTACGTATTTGATACCGTATTTCTTAAAACGACAGAATTTCTTCTTTGGCTTCTCTTGCTTAATAGCGGTCAGGTACTTTATTTCGTTCTTTGCCATGATTATGCTTCCGCTTTTTCAATTTTAGGAAATCCGCCATTTCTCTTAGTGTAGTTGTACTCGACGGCGTATTTATCGAGACGGGTAATCATGTGACGCATCACTTGCTCATCACGTAGTAATTGGATTTTCAATTTCTCAATTCCTTCTGCAGGAAGAGTGAATTCTAAAACCCAGTAGATACCAGTGGTTTTCTTTTGAATAGGGTAAGCGAGTGATTTCAATCCCCATGGATTGGTGTGAACGGTTGAACCGCCCAGTTCAGTGATGATATCCTGGAACTTCTTTTGAGAAGATTTGAAATCTTCTTCAGAAAGAACCGGAGTAAAGATCACCATCAATTCGTAATTGTTCATTACTTGAATTTTTTTGGTTAAAAATTGGTTTTGCCCAGTGGATTCTTGCAAGCAAGAAAATCTGCCAAATACAGATTTGGGGCTGCAAAAGTAAGTATAATGAGGGGCTTAACCAAAATTTGGGAGATCTAATTCCAAATAATGCCCATAAAAACATATCTTATTAATAAAAATATCTATATATCTATCTTCTCAAGACCACATAAGTAGGGTAGTGGTCACTAAATCCACCTCTATAATGATTTCCATCCCAAGTTCGCATGGGGTACCCTTTATACCTCCCCGTATTTTCTGTCATGTATGGTTGATGATAAATACCTGCTTTTAAAAAACGCCAGGTTGTTAATGTACTATCCATAAAAGGCTGCGATAAAAGGATCTGATCGAATAAGCCCCAAACGTCTTTATTGGCGAGGGTTCCAATCCCTCTATTATAAAATTGTATCCATGGATTGAAAAATATTCCAGGTGCTAATTTTTTTTCATCTCCCGTAGCGCTCAATGTTTTAATGATGCTGGGGTCGGTTGGATTGTCGTTCAAATCTCCCATCACTATTATTTTTGCAGCACTATTTTCACGTCGAATAGAATCTGCATGATCTCTGCAAAGCTTTGCGGCAGCAGCTCTTGCAGGGGCACTTCTTTCTTCACCCCCTCTTCTGCTTGGCCAATGGTTTACAAATACATGAATTTCTTCCCCGCTCAGTTTACCCTTTACATACAAGATATCTCTAGTAAAATAGGCTTCTTTACTCCTTCCAGGAAGTGTTACTTCTAGTGCTTTAGCAAAATATGGATGAAAATAATCAGACTGATACAATAAACCCACATCTACACCGCGTGCATCTTTAGAATCAAAATGAATGATTTTGTACTTCTTCGATCTAATTAAAAAATGATTGACTAAATCATTTAAAACGGTATCGTTTTCAATTTCAGCAACCCCAATAATTGCAGCACCTCTTGGGTGTTCTTGAACGCCAAAATCTTTTAATACAAAAGCCAACTTAAACAACTTATTCATATAAATTTCACCACTATAATGCTTGCCACCGTTGGGAGTAAATTCATCATCATTTACAATTGGGTTATCAATGGTATCGTATAGATTTTCAAGATTGTAAAACCCAATGACAGCCACTTCAATTGGTTTTTTTTCTTGCCAGCTTAGTATAAGACATGCTGTTATTATTAATGACCATTTCATGGGCGGAAATTAGTTTTTTGATAAGCATGTCTATTCAGTATTCATTGCAAAAAATGCTGTGATTTAACGGCATATTGTAAAGTGTTTTACGCAATTTTTACAAATGAATTTGTTTAATCCATTCTTGTATATACTTTTAAATTGTTTGTAATTCCGCAAGTCTATTTTATGCGGATTTTGTTTTTCTTTTTCGGGTTGATTCAAGCTGCCGCTTTTGCGCAACCTCCTACAAAGCCTATTTTGCTGAAAAGCAAGAACCAATGGGTGGATAGCAATTTGGATAAGGATGGATGGAAGTATTTTCAAGATCAGTATACCGATGAATCTACTTTGTCTGAAGGAACTGAAAATATTCCTTTTGTACCCTCCTTATTGCAATCTGGGAAAGACCTGTTTAGTTCCTTAACAGGTTTCAGTTTTAGTATTAGAAGATTTAGGATGAAAGGATTGAACAATCGTTATTTTACTCAATCCATTCATGAAATTTCCATGAATCAATTGTCTGATGGAAATATTCCTTGGACCAATTGGGGAGGGCTTAATGAAGTTTCTGCTAACAATCAATATACAACAGGATTAAAAGACAATGAATACCAATTTGGTGGATTGGGTAATTCGGTATTCATGCAATTGAATGCGAGTAAATTATTTCCTCAAACTACTGTTACCAACAATTTATCTAATAGAAATTATCACCAACGTTTTGCTTTTACCAAAGTGTGGGCCGAGAATAAGAATGGCTGGTCTTTTGCAGCCAGCATTGCTTTTAAACATGGTCTAGGGGGGCAATTAAAAGCCAATGCATTCAATGGACTTTCCTATTTTTTATCGGTAGATAAAAGCTTAAAGAATCATTTATTTTCTTTGGTATTACTGGGCAATAAACAAGCGAATACCAGAACTGCAGCTGTATCAGAAGAAATGGTTGCTTTGGCGGGAACCAAACAATATCAACCAGGTTGGGGCTTACAATCAAATACAATCAGAAATGCCAATTGGCAGTTTAATCATCATCCAATGTTGTTATTGTCTCATGAATATAATTTGCATGAGAAGATTAAACAAGTGAGTACTTTATTCGTAAGTGTTGGCGAGAAATATACCACGGCTTTAGATTGGTTTAATTCAGCAGACCCAAGGCCTGATTATTACCGCTACTTACCTTCTTTTTTTAAGGACAGTGTAATTGCGCAAAACCTATTTGACCAAATTCAAATGAATCCTGCTCAGTTGCAAATTAATTGGGACCATTTGTATTGGATTAATCAGCGTAGTACCCCAGATAGAAGAGCTCGATATTTATTAGAAGATCGGGTAGAACAATCAACAAAATGGGTTTTTAATACTCGATATCGGATACAACTGAACAGTCGAATTTTATTGAGTTTTCAAGGACAATACAAACGAGAACGGTATAACTACTTTAAACGAATCAATGATTTATTGGGTGCTGAATACTCTATCAATTGGAATCAATTTGCTGAAGACAATTTGCCAGGAAGTACGGCCATTCAAAATGATTTAAATCAGCCCAATCAAATGATTAAAGTGGGGGATCCATTTGGTTACCATTATGAAATGGATTTGCGTCAATGGTTAATCATGTCTCAAGCAGTGATTGTACTTCCAAAATTTGATTTTAATGCGGCCATTGAATTTGCTTCTACGCAGTATCAACGCCTAGGTAAATATAGGAATGGAGTATTTCCTCAAAATTCATTTGGTGCTTCAGCTCCAGATTATTTTAATAATGTTCAAGTTAAAATGGGTGCAACCTATAAATTGAATGGGCGCAATTATTATTATCTAAGGACTGCTTTTTCAAGCAAGCCGCCCTTGGTGAATGACTTATATATTTCTCCTAGAATCAATTCAATTAAACAATCAACTGTTTTGAATGAATATGCTTTAATGGCCGAAGCAGGATATATATTGAATGCACCTAAATTAAAAGTTTCAGCCAATGCTTATTGGATTGGCATTTATGATGCAATGGATGTGTTGAGTTTTTACCATGATGGATATAGAAACTTAGTCAATTATGCTTTGTCTAATGTAGACAGCAAAATGATCGGGCTTGAATTGAGTTTGGCTTATTCAGTAAATACTGGAATTACGTTTAGTACGGCAATGAATCTAGGAAAATACGTATACAGCGGCAGACCTAATTATGCTGTTTGGGCCGATACTGAATCCTATATTTCTGAAAAAGGAGTTGTATATATTGATCAATTTCCCATAACAGGACTTCCTCAGTTGGCCATTTACAATGGGTTGACTTATCGATCAATGGGAAACCTATTTTTAAATTTAAGTAGTTCTTATTTAGGTAGGCAATGGCTTTCATTTAATCCTATTCGAAGAACCTATGATGCTGCACAGAACTTGCCCATTGGGATGGATAGTAGATTGGTTTCAGCGCCAACTGCTTTGCCCAATGCGTTGATAGTAGATTTTTCTGCAGGATATAGCTGTAGAATCAAAAAGTTCAAAGATGGTCATGCTTATTATATTCAGTTTTTTTTAGGGGTTAATAATTTGTTGAATCAATCCATTATTACCGGTGGTTTCGAGCAATTGCGATTTGATATTCAATCCGGTGATCTAAATAAATTTCCCAATAAATATTACTACAGTACTGGAACACTTTATTCTCTCAGTATAAAATGGAAACTATGAAATGGTTAGTTATCATCAAAGTATTTTTTATCTCATTTATTTTAGGAATTCTCTTAAATGCCTGCATTAAAAAATATGATGCTCCGCCCGTTTATAATGGAACCAGTTTGCAAGCCAACACATCCATTAAATCCTTGTATGAGTCACACCTCTCTGGCAATTTCGAAAAGTTTATTGACGGTGAAATCATTACAGGAGTAGTCACTGCGAACGATGCGAATGATAATTTTTACAAAACCATTGTATTGCAAGATAGTACTGCAGCTATTAGCATTCGCATGGATGGATTTGGTCTATCTGCTAATTATCCACTTGGTATGAGACTAATAATAAATTTAAATGGAATGTGGATGGGTGAATATGGAGGTATGTTACAATTAGGCGGAGGAGTTGATCAATCGGATCAGCTTTTTACAGAATTAATTCCAGTTCCAACTGCTTTATTCGGGAAACATTTTTTTCCAATTGGGATCGATACAATGCCCAATCCTTTAGATATTACTTATACCCAGTTACATGATTCTTTGCATAGTAGATTAATCCGTTTAAATAATATTGAGTTTGGCGCAACCGATACAGCTAAAACTTTTGGAGATGCTATTAATAAATTAACTGCAAGTCGTTCACTTAAGTTTTGTGGTGGAGGAACTGTCTATTTGCGCAGTAGCGGATTTGCCAGCTTTGCATCTGCAAAAACACCCAACGGAAGTGGTTCCATTACTGGAATCTATTCTGAATTTGGTTCGCAAAAACAATTAATGATTAGAGATACCAATGATGTTCGGTTTAGTCAAACTAGGTGTGCACTCAATGGTCCTTCGGTTTTATTTTATGAAGATTTTGAACAATATAGCCCCAATCAATCATTAACTATTCCTTTATGGTCCAATCTTTCGGAATCGGGAAGACAGTTTTTTCAAATTCAATCTTTACAAAATAATCGATTTGCTTCTATAACTGCATTGGGTTCAAACGAAACCAATGTAGTTAGTTGGTTAATTTCTCCCCCAATTCAATTGAATAATTATGCTGGGGTAGAATTGAGTTTTTTATCACGTGATGCTTTTGATAATGGTGCGGTTATGCAAGTGCTCATCTCAACTAATTATGATGGGAAAGGACAACCATGGAAAGCCAAATGGACCGCCTTAAATGCAACAATTGCTAAAGGGTCAATAGGTGGTATGGCTACAGTATTTACAAAATCGGGCAATTTAAATTTGTCTAAATATATAGGGCAAGTTCATATTGCATTCAAATATTTGGGCAATGATGCAGGGCCTATTGCTTCAAGAAAAAATACCAACTATCAGGTAGATGATGTTAAAATTACTGCCCAATAGCCCCTTTTTAAGGCTATTTACTGGTTTTAGCCCTTAAATTAACTTAACTTAGTTCTATGTTAACCGCAACCGATTTAACGGGAGAGGAAACGCACGAAAAGAAAAATCCAAGATTCCTCCTACTTGTATTGGCTTTGTTTATCATGGCCGGTATTGGGTATGCTGCATTTTGGTGGATAGAAAAACAAAAAACAATTGTACCAATTCTTGAAGAAAAAGAAACGGTTGATGCCAGTGCCCAAGCTTGGTACGAAGAACAAAGAAAGCTCATGGAATCGAAACTGAACATGGTTCCAGACTCGGCTCAAGTTGCTGTTCTAACTGATTCTACAGCCTTAGATTCTGCCGTGGTAGATTCAGCCACCATTTTACCAACAGTAGCTCCTCCAGAACCGAAGCCTATAGTTGCAAAAACAGAAACGGCCTTGGTAACAAGCAAAACAGTTGCTTCAACCCCAATAGTTGAAAAACCAAAATCAATTCCTATCGCTGAAATAAAGGCTAAGCCTGTTGAAGAAGTAAAAACCGAATTAACTAAATCAACTGTGGTTATTCCTCAAAAAACAAAGCCCCGCATGATTGAAGAACCTGAAACCGAATATGCTGAGCCAGTATATAAACCCGTTCGTTCAAAAAAAGTGATTGCAGATAATATTAAACCTTCCGATCCAACCAAATATTTTCAGCAAGACAACACTGTTCCGCAATACAGCGGTAGTGTTCCTCCTACTAATAATAAACGACCCAAAGAAGCAATTTATATACCTGAACCAAGAGCACAAAAAGAAGCAGTAAAGACCTCAGCTTCATATAATAGTTTAATGATCACTCGAGAAGAACTAGAGGAATTTATGCGTCAATTTCCCTACAAGAAAACGACAATCCAATTTGTTTGTTATACCAAGCCAAATGAAGAAATGGAAGCCATGAAAGCGCAAATTGTCCAATTTCTTCGGCAAAATGGGTATACCGATTTGGAAACAAACTGGAATATATGGTCAGATCATACGCCCATTAAAGAAGTGCATTACGGCAAATCGGGTTTAACTGGCGCAAATTTTTACATACCAAGTTTCCGATAATTCCTGCTGGTTCTGTCAAAATTTATTTCTCTGGCCTTAATTTGCCTATTTACTTGTCATCCTGTCAGCAAATAATCAATTGGTACTTTCTTTGACAAGTCTTGGAAAAAGTATTGATATGCAAAAAGGACAGATACGCGTACAGACGGAAAATATTTTCCCCATCATTAAAAAATTCCTCTACAGCGACCACGAAATTTTCTTAAGAGAGCTGGTTAGTAATGCTACCGATGCAACCCAAAAAATCAAGACCCTTTCTTCCATTGGTGAGGCCAAAGGCGAATTAGGTGAATTGCGCATAGATGTAAGGCTTGATGCAAAAGAAAAAACCATCACCATTGAAGATCGTGGGGTGGGTATGACTAAAGAAGAAGTAGACAAATACCTTAACCAAGTTGCGTTTAGTGGTGCAGAAGAGTTTTTAACTAAATATAAAGATGCGAGTATTATTGGCCATTTTGGTTTAGGGTTTTATAGCGCATTTATGGTGGCTTCTAAAGTGGAAGTGTTAACCCAAAGCTATCAAGATGATGCAGCTACCGTATATTGGAGTTGCGATGGAAGCCCTGAGTTTGAATTATACGAAGTAGAAAAAAAACAACGTGGAACTAAAATTATTTTGCACGTAAACGAGGAAAGTGCAGAATTTTTAGATGCATATAAGCTGAAGGGGATTTTAGAGAAATTCTGTAAGTTTTTACCTATCCCTATTTACTTTACCGATGTAAATGCGGAAGTTAAAAAAGACGATGAGAAAGAAGAAGAAAAATCAATCAATAATACCAATCCAATTTGGGTTAAGAAACCTAGTGAATTAACGAAAGAGGATTACGAAAAATTCTATCGTGAGTTATATCCATTTGGTGAAACCCCTTTGTTTTGGATTCACTTGAATGTAGACTATCCATTTAATTTAACGGGTGTTTTATATTTCCCCAAAATCAAACAGAGTTACGAAATTCAGAAAGACAAGATTCAATTGTATTGCAATCAAGTTTTTGTAACAGACGAAGTAAAAGATATTGTACCTGAATTCTTGATGTTATTACATGGTGTAATTGATAGCCCTGATATTCCTTTGAATGTTAGCAGAAGCTATTTACAAGGTGATCCGAACGTAAGAAAAATCAACGCACATATTACCAAGAAAGTAGCAGACAAATTAGAAGAGATTTTCAAGAATGATCGTGCTGAGTTTGAGCAAAAATGGGAAAGTTTGGGCTTGTTTGTAAAGTACGGAATGATGACCGACGACAAATTCCTAGATAA
>CALRUG020000080.1:0-14958 GCA_943371295.1 Synechococcus sp. UW140
TAATTTATCATCGGCTAAATATTGAACATGCTTTTTTAAGTTGTTTACAGTTAGCACCTGTTCTTTTTCTGCTGCAATCCTTAATTTTCGCTTGCTTTGAGCTTCAACCATAATAGGCAAGATCAATAGACCAACCATCCATTTTTTCATATTTAGCACTTTATACTGCAAAAGTAAGTAGCAGTAAGTAGATAATTGTAATACAAGCGTAATCAATTATTAATTCTGTTCCCAATCTCGTAACCAACTGCCGATTTGCGCACCTACTTTTGCAAACTTGGCAAATAAAACTCTTCATATAGCATTAGTTGGGAACCCCAATAGCGGTAAAAGCTCTTTATTCAATGCTTTTACAGGTCTAAACCAGCATGTGGGTAATTTTCCAGGCGTAACAGTAGATAAAAAGACTGGATTATTTTCTCTAGAAGACAATTTACAGGCTGAATTAATTGATTTACCCGGAACTTATAGTTTGTACCCAAGAAGAGCAGATGAATGGGTGGCATATAAAGTGCTAATGGGTTCTGATCCAGAAATTAAAGCCGACTTAATTATTTTGGTAGCAGACGCAAGTAATCTGAAGAGAAATTTATTATTCTGCTCTCAAATTATCGATTTAAAAATACCTGTTGTCATGGCTTTAACCATGAACGACTTAGCAGCCAAAAAAGATATTAAAATTGATATAAGTGGATTAGAAGCAGACTTAGGTATTCCAGTTGTAGCGGTAAATCCTCGTAAAAATAAGGGCCTGTCAGAATTAAAGAAAGTGATTTCAAAAATGCAGCCCGAAGCCAATACTAAACTACGTGACTTTATGAACACGGCAAGTTTAGCCCCGGAAGCTGTTGCCAAAGTACAGCAATCATTTCCTGAATGGAGCGACTATGCCTGTATTCACCAATTAATTAATCACGACGAGCTTCTAACGAACACAGAAAATCATGGTGTACTAAACAATATTGTATCAGAATACAATTTTAATACAACCAAAACCCAAGCAGAAGAAATAATGCAGCGTTATACGCGCATTCGTCAAATAATGCAGAAAAATGTTTTAGAAACAGGACCACTTGAAAAAAAGTTGTTTACTGAAAAACTAGACAATATTTTAATGCACAAAACTTGGGGTTACCTGATTTTATTCTCCGTATTGTTTCTTTTATTTCAAAGTATTTTTTGGTTGGCAACTTATCCAATGGACGGGATTGAGTGGGGCTTTGCTGCTTTAGCTGGTTGGCTCTCCAATCATTTACCTGAGGTTTGGTGGAGCAACTTATTAATCAATGGGTTTGTAGCAGGTTTAAGTGGCATTTTGGTTTTTGTTCCACAAATCATGATACTATTTGGACTAATTACCATTTTAGAAGACACGGGTTATATGGCACGCATTAGTTTTTTAAGCGACAAACTAATGAGAAAAGTAGGACTAAATGGAAAGAGTGTAATGCCCATGATTAGCAGCTTTGCTTGTGCTGTTCCTGCTATTATGGGAGCAAGAAATATTGAAAATAAAAAAGAACGATTACTCACCATCATGATTACACCACTGATGAGTTGTAGTGCCCGCTTGCCCGTTTACACTATTCTAATTGCATTGGTTATTGAAGAAAAATATTACTTAGGTTTTCTAAGTTTACAAGGTCTTGTCATGATGGCTTTATACCTTCTTGGAACTATTATGGCTTTAGTGGTTAGCTATGTTATGAAATTCTTTATCAACATTAAAGAAAAGAGTTTCTTCATTTTAGAATTACCCATGTATAGGGCTCCACGTTGGAAAAATGCAGGAATCACCATGATTGAAAAAGCCCGCATATTTGTTACAGATGCAGGTAAAGTAATCATGGTAATCAGTTTATTACTTTGGTTTTTGAGTTCATTTGGACCTGGCAATAAAATAGACAATACAGAGGCAAAATACAAAGCATTAATCGCTTCCAATCCAGCTGCTACAGACTCACTCCAAAAACAATTGTCTACTGAAAAATTAGCCAATTCTTATGCGGGCTTATTAGGCAAAACAATTGAGCCTGCAATTACACCATTAGGTTATGATTGGAAAATTGGCATTGCATTAATTACTTCATTTGCTGCAAGAGAAGTATTTGTGGGTACCATGGCAACTTTATACAGTGTTGATGAAGAAGACGATCAAAGTTTAAGAGAAAAATTGCAAGCTGCTACTCACGCGAATGGTCAAAAAGTGTATACCCTTGCAACTGGATTATCGCTAATGGTTTTTTATGTATTGGCTATGCAATGTATGAGCACTTTAGCCGTGGTTAAACGAGAAACAAAATCTTGGAAGTGGCCAACAATACAATTAATCTATATGACTGTGTTGGCTTATGGAATGAGCTGGTTGGTGTATACTTTATTTAGTTAGTCATTAAAGTATAAGTATACCGAAGTTCCTTTGTCTATAGTACTTTCCACTTTAATTGTACCGCCCAACATATGTATAAAATCCTTTGTAAGAATTAAACCAAGACCTGACCCTTTTTCATCCCCAGTTCCAGTTGTACTTTGATAGTGCTCTCCATCAAAAAGTTTGGCTTTCACTTCCTCTGTCATACCAACCCCTGTATCGCTAACAGAAAGCATGATTTCTTTCTCTTCTTTATGAGCATAAACAGTAATCACCCCTTCCTTAGTAAATTTATTGGCATTGCTGATAAGATTTCGAAGGATGAATCGCATTGAATTGATTTCAGATTTGATAAACAAATCTTCATCAACCAAATTGACCATAATATTAGACTTCAAAGAAGCCATTACTTCAAAACTCTTGAACATATTGCTAACTAAAGTTCGCATATGTACTTTCTCTTTTTCAAAACCCTCACCTCTCATTTGCATGGAACCCCAGTCTACCAAGTTGTTGAGCAACTCCACTGTTCCATCAATTTGCTTTCCCGCCATATTCATTAATTCAACTGAATCGTGTTGACTAAGAATTTTTCGAGCGTTCAACTCTATAATTGATTTTACGGCACCTATCGGATTTCTGACGTCGTGTGCAATGATGGACAGAATTCTATTCTGCATTTCCATTTGCTGTTGCAACTTTTCTTGTTGCTGTTCTAATTGCTTATTTAATAAATTTTGATCCAGCAATTTAACTACCTGTCTTGCCAAGGTTTGTAATGTAAAAATTTGCTCTTCATTTAGTTCTCCTGGCTTTGTATCCATTACTGAAATGGTTCCAACTTTAAAACCATTTGAATTAATTAATGGCACACCTGTATAAAAACGAATATATGGCTCCCCAACTACTAAGGGATTGTCTATAAATCGTTCATCTTGAGTTGCATCTGCTATTTCAAATATAGCGGTATTAGCGGTTATTGTATGACCACAAAAGGAGATTTCTCTTGGAAATTCTTTCATGTCTAAACCATATCTTGCCTTAAACCATTGTCTATTGGCATCAATTAATGAAATTAATGCAATGGGAGTTTTGCAAATTGTTGCTGCCAATTGTACCACATCATTAAACTCATCCTCATATGAAGTATCCAATACTTCATAGCGATAAAGCTCCTTCAAACGCCTATTGTCGTCTAATGGTATTTGTGGGGGTACCATAAACAAATGTATTTGCTTTAGTGGCTCTTTCTTTTTGGGCATTAAAATGCATATTTTTCCATGCCTTTAACGCAGAAAAAGCCATTTTATTGGCTATATTAAAAATATTTTTATTAAATGCTGGCCCAGGCTTCCAAAACTTCTTCCGTGTGGTTTTTGGTATCTGGTTTAGCAATAATTTTACGAATTACCCCTGTTTCATCAATTAAAAAAGTAGTACGGGTAGTTCCCATGTAGGTACGTCCCATGAACTTTTTCTCTCCCCATAAATTGTATTTGTCTACAATTTTCTTTTCTTCATCTGATATTAAAGGAAAAGGTAGTTCATACTTTTCTTCAAATTTTTTATGGCTTTTAACACTATCCACACTTACACCTACCACTTGAAAACCTTTTTTGATTAAAGCACTGTAATTGTCCTTTAAATTACAAGCCTGAGAAGTACAACCTGGTGTATCATCTTTTGGATAAAAATAGAGAATCAACTTTTTCCCTTTAAAGTCTGACAAAGAAACCATATTCCCGTTTTGGTCGGGCGCTTTAAATGCTGGAGCCTTACTCCCTTCTTTTAATACTGCCATTACTATTATTTAAATTTAAATTTGAATTCGCGTTATTTTTTAGCCACTTTTAATGCAGCAGCCTTACATTTGCACAATTTATCTCTACAACTACTATGCCTAAAGATCAATCAATCAAATCGGTACTCATAATAGGTTCAGGGCCTATTATTATTGGACAAGCTTGTGAATTTGACTATTCGGGCTCTCAGGCAGCCAGAAGTCTCCGTGAGGAGGGCATAAAAGTAATACTTATTAACAGTAATCCGGCCACCATTATGACAGACCCCATGATGGCAGACCGAGTTTACCTACTTCCCCTGAATGTAGAAAGCATTGAACAGATATTACAAGAAAACAATATAGATGCTGTTTTGCCCACTATGGGAGGCCAAACAGCCTTAAACTTGTGTAAAGAAGCCGATGAGTTAGGCATCTGGGAAAAATACAATTGTCGCTTAATAGGTGTAGACGTGGCAGCAATTGATACCGCAGAAGACAGAGAACAGTTTCGCCAACTAATGGTCAAAATCGGGATGGCAGTTGCTCCCAGCCGTGTTGCCAATAGTTTTTTAGAAGGAAAGGAATTTGCGCAAGAGATCGGTTTCCCATTGGTAATTCGCCCTTCTTTTACCCTTGGAGGCACTGGAGGTGGATTTGTACACGGTAAAGAAGACCTAGACGCCGCATTAGAAAAAGGTTTGAAAGCCTCACCCATACACGAAGTGTTGGTTGAGAAAGCTGTGTTAGGTTGGAAGGAATATGAACTAGAGTTATTAAGAGACTGCAATGACAATGTAGTTATCATCTGTACTGTTGAGAATTTAGATCCAATGGGCGTTCATACAGGAGATTCAATTACCGTAGCTCCTGCAATGACATTGAGTGATACTGCATTCCAAGAAATGCGCAACAAAGCCATGCTGATGATGCGCTCTTTAGGAAATTTTGCAGGAGGCTGTAATGTGCAGTTTGCCTTAAACCCAGCAACTGAAGAATTAATAGCGGTTGAGATCAACCCAAGAGTAAGCCGTTCTTCTGCATTGGCATCAAAAGCAACTGGTTATCCCATTGCTAAGATTGCAGCTAAATTAGCTATTGGTTATTCTTTAGATGAATTAAAAAATCAAATTACCCAAACCACTTCTGCCTATTTTGAACCTGCATTAGACTATGTGATTGTAAAAGTACCTCGTTGGAATTTCGATAAATTCAAGGGTGCCAATGACACTTTAGGATTACAAATGAAAAGTGTAGGTGAAGTTATGGCTATTGGAAGAAGCTTCCCAGAAGCCCTACAAAAAGCTTGTCAGAGTTTAGAGAATGAAGCAGTAGGCTTAGGTTATTATGGAAAAAGTTTGATGAAGAGTGAAGAGATTGTAGAGTATATCAAGACCCCAAAGTGGGACCGTATTTTCCGCATTAAAGATGCATTAATGCAAGGCTCTACTGTTAAATCGATTGCTCAAGCTACTGGAATTGATCGTTGGTTCTTATACCAGATTCAAGAGATTTGTACCATAGAGAAGGAATTACTCAAGCATACATTAGAAAGCCTTCCAGAAAATTTATTGAAAGAAGCAAAGAAAATGGGCTTTGGAGACGCACAAATTGCAAAGATTCTGAATGGCAACTGTCATGAAGATGAAGTGTACGAAAAAAGAAAGAAGCTAGGTATAACTAGGGTTTATAAGATGGTGGATACCTGCGCAGCTGAATTTGAAGCCAAAACTCCTTATTTCTACAGCACATTTGAGGGGTAGACAATAGGCTCACGCTTAAAAATTTATACCACCTGATTGGTAGTGTAGCTCCCATTTAATGGCATTAACTTTGCATATAATATATAAATTTATAAGCAGTCAATGGCCAAAGGATTCAAACAGGTTTTTCAAACAAGCAATCCTACCAGATGGCAACGTTTTAAATGGACGTTCCGTTTGCTGCTTTTTTTATTATTTATTACGGTAATTGCTATTGTTATTGCCATTCGAACAGCCTATGTACCAACTGTTCCAATACTGCAGAGTAGTGTTTTTAAACAAATCTTGGTATCCGATGAAAATCGGGATTCATTGGCAAAAGAATACCAAGGATTCAGAAAATTTATAGATGATAAATGGTCGGCGGGTAAGGGATGTGGCCAAAATGATAGTGCCATCCGACTTTCCAATTCCAAACTCTTTAGTGATTCTTTAGGAATCAGGGCAGCTTTTTATGTTGACTGGGATCCACAGGCTTTTTTTTCATTGAGAAGAAATATTAGCAAGCTCAATTTGATATTACCCGAATGGATATTCTTTGATCCAAAAGGTGATTCAATGATTATTAGAAAAGATAAACGTGGATATGACCTTATCAAGCAATCAAAAGGTTTAAGAGTAATGCCCATGCTTACCAATAATATCAATGGTAAATGGGATGGTGCGGTAGTGAGTAGAATTTTGAATAACCCTGCAAAAAGTAACAAACTAATTAATGATTTATACAAATGGATAAAATTGGAGGGCTTTGCGGGTATCAATATTGACCTAGAAGAATTAGTTGAAAACGACAACAGAATACTCACTGCATTCTTAAAAAAATTATCAGATCGTTTTCATGCAGGGGGCCTATTAACTTCCATTGATGTAATGCCTTTTAATGAAGACTACGACTATAAAGCATTAGCGGTTCACACGGATTATATTTTCTTAATGGCTTACGACCAATATACATCTAGCACTAAACCAGGCCCAATAAGTGGGCAAAAATGGATTGAAGCCGCCGTAGATCAAATTGTACAAAAAGTGCCCATACCCAAACTGGTATTATGTATTGCTGGTTTTGGTTACGACTGGCCTAAAGGTGGTGAAGGTACAGATGTAACTTATCAGCAAGCATTGAGTATCGCAAAAGAAAACAATAGTAAAATCACTTACGATAACGATTCCTATAATTTATACTTCTCGTATAAAGACAAATTAGGACATGAGCGAGAAGTTCATTTTACAGATGCCGCAACCAATTTTAATTCGCTTCGTTTTTCTACTGAATATGGATTTGCCGGAACTGCATTATGGCGTATGGGAAGTGAAGACAGCAGGCTTTGGGATTTTTATCATTTACCTATGAACAAAGCTTCTGTTCAAAAATTCAATTTTGAAGAATTTACGAAAGTAGAAACCAGCAATGATGTAGATTTTATGGGAGAAGGAGAAATTTTAGATGTGATTTCTACTCCTACCCCTGGCCATATAAGAACAGAGTTAGACACAGAATGGATGCTGATTTCAGAGGAATTTTATGATACACTTCCTTCCATGTTTGTGGTAAAACAATTTGGAAAGTCTACAGAGAAAAAAATGGTTTTGACTTTTGATGATGGACCACATCCGCTTTACACAAGACAAATTTTAGATATTCTAGATCGATACAATGTGGTGGCTAATTTTTTTATTGTTGGTATTGAAGCAGAGAAAAATATTCCATTGGTAAAAAGAATTTATAATTCAGGGCACGAAATCAGTAACCATACTTTTACCCATCCGAATATGGCAACAGTGAGTAAGCAAAGGGCTTACTTAGAAATGGATGCAACCAAATTATTGATTGAAGCAATTACTGGTAGAAGTACCATCATGTTCAGGGCACCATTTAATGCAGATAGTAGACCGGAAACAATGGAAGAGTTGCTTCCAGTGGCTTTGAGTAGAGAAAAAAATTATTTAACCATTGGAGAAAATATAGATCCACTAGACTGGCAAATTGACGAGGATAAAAATTTTAATGGGGATAGCATTTTTAATAGAGTGGTGAGAATGAAAGATCGGGGCAATATTATTTTATTACATGATGCAGGTGGCGATAGAAGTGCTACGGTAGATGCACTACCAAAAATCATAGAGTACTTTCATAAGCAGGGATATACATTTACTACTGTTGCCGATTTAATGGGAAAAACCAGAGATGATGTAATGCCCCCTGTCCCCAATTACCAAGAAAACTATTTATTAAGGTTTAATTATTTTCTTGCGGAAGCTGGATATTATTTGGGCAAAATTTTTAACGCTTTGTTCATCTTGTTTTTAACATTGGGAAGCATTCGTTTATTGATTGTTTTGATTTCATCCATACTTGCGAGAAAAAAAGAAAGGAAACAAGTGCTCAGCCCATTAGAAAATCACCC
This sequence comes from Synechococcus sp. UW140, assembly GCA_943371295.1. Lineage (GTDB taxonomy): Bacteria > Bacteroidota > Bacteroidia > Chitinophagales > Chitinophagaceae > Sediminibacterium. Next base: position 8,320 of record CALRUG020000080.1, read on the forward strand.
ACTCGTTTCAATTATTGTTCCAGCTTATAATGAAGAGGTAAATGCAGTAAGCTCTTTAAACAATTTACTTCGTTGCGATTATCCATCTTTTAATATCATTTTTGTAAATGATGGGAGTACAGACAATACGCTGGAAGTTGTAAAAACCGCATTTAAAAACAATCCTCAAGTAACTTTTTTAGATAAAATAAATGGAGGCAAAGCTTCTGCATTGAACTATGGAATTGCAGCTACCAATGCCGATTATGTTGTTTGTATAGATGCAGACACAAAACTAAAAACAGATGCAGTAAGTATGCTGATGATGCACTTTAATGACCCCACTATTGGTGCAGTAGCTGGCAACGTAAAAGTGGGGAATGAAGTAAACTTAATTACCCGTTGGCAAAGCATTGAATATACTACTAGTCAAAATATTGATAGAAAAGCATTCGGATATTTTAATGCTATTACTGTAGTGCCCGGAGCTATTGGTGCATTTAGTAAAGCAGCCATTGAAGAAGCAGGCGGATTTACTTCAGACACATTAGCTGAAGATTGTGATTTAACCATTCGTATTTTGCGTTGTGGATATACCATTGCTAATGAAAACAGTGCAATTGCACTTACTGAAGCCCCAGAGTCACTTAAACAATTTATGAGTCAACGATTCAGGTGGACATTTGGGGTATTGCAAACTTTTTGGAAAAACAGAGACGCTTTATTTAATACCAATCACCCCAAATTGGGTTTCATTGCATTGCCAGACATTTTACTCTTCAAGTATATCATTCCTTTGTTTGCCCCATTTGCAGACTTTTTAATGTTGATTGGATTGATTTCAGGAAGTGCAAGCGAAATAGGTATGTATTACGCCATCTTTCTAGCCATAGACATTTTACTAGCCCTTTTTGCATTTAGTTTTGAAAAAGAACCCATATGGAAGCTGCTTTGGTTAATTCCACAAAGGCTGCTGTATCGTTGGTTATTATTAATTGTTTTATTTAGAACCCTTAGAAAAGCCGTTAAAGGAGAGCTTCAACATTGGGGTGTCTTGAAAAGAACAGGAAATGTACAGGAAGCCATATAAAAAAGTGTTTACTTTGCAGCGTTCTAGCAAAATATTTAACTATGAAATTGAAAGACATTCAAGTACTTAATGAAAAGGAAACTCGTGGTGGATTTGGAGAAGGTATTCACGAGATTGGTAAAGAAAATCCAAATGTGGTTGTTTTAACCGCTGATTTGGCAGGTTCTTTAAAATTAGGCCCTTTTATTAAGGATTTCCCTGATCGTTTTGTTCAAGTTGGTATTGCAGAAGCCAATATGATTGGTATTGCAGCAGGTATGACTATTGGAGGTAAAATTCCTTATACCACAACATTTGCCAATTTCAGCACAGGTAGAGTGTACGATCAAATTCGTCAAAGTGTTGCATACAGCGAAAAAAATGTAAAAATTTGTGCTTCACACGCAGGATTAACACTAGGAGAAGATGGCGCAACCCATCAAATCTTGGAAGATATAGGTTTAATGAAAATGCTACCAGGAATGACAGTTATTGTTCCTTGCGACTTTAATCAAACCAAAGCTGCAACAAAAGCAATTGCTTCCTACGAAGGACCCGTCTATTTAAGGTTTGGAAGACCGAAATGGCCCAATTTTACCAAAGAAGACGGTAGTGACTTTGTTATTGGCAAAGCCCAGCAATTGAGTGAAGGAACGGATGTTTCTATTTTTGCATGTGGTCATATGGTTTGGAAAGCAATTGAAGCTGGAAGAATTCTAGAAGAAAAAGGAATTAGTGTTGAGCTAATCAATATTCATACAATTAAACCATTAGACACAGAAGCCATCATTCAATCTATCTCAAAAACCAAATGTGCTGTTACAGTTGAAGAGCATAATATAATTGGTGGATTAGGTGATGCTATCGCACAAGTTGCCGCAAAAAATTGTCCCATTCCAATTGAATTAATTGGAACCAATGATACTTTTGGAGAAAGCGGAAAGCCAACTGAATTGCTAACTAAATATGGTCTCGATACGCCATTTATTGTTACAGCTGCTGAAAAAGCAATAGCAAGAAAGTAAAAAATAATTACCTATATAAAAGTCTGTAAAAAACAATTTTACAGACTTTTTTTATATTAATAGACCAGATAAAATATAAATTAATCGTACCTTGATTGATATCTTGCAGTATTAATGGAATTACTATTCACTCAACAACAATCAGACTCATTATTTCCCTTTCACATTAAGATTAATTTGGACGGTGTAATAGTAGACTGTGGTAAATCCATCCGTAAAGCATGCCCTTTAGCACTTGATGATTTGTTCATTCATCATTTTGAGCTTGAAAATTACTCTAATGGACCTGTCATTGATTATTTACTCCAGCATTTACAGGAGAGAATTGTCATTCAAACTAAGGGTGAAACAATTACTCATTTAACTGGCCAATTTGTATTTATTGAACAATCTAATCTACTCATTTTCATGGGCAGTCCTTCTTTTTCTTCTATTAAAGAAATTGAAGAAAATGCTTTGGGTAGAAATGAATTCTCTATTCAAAATGCTCAAATAGATTTATTACAAGCACTCATCCTCAAAAAAGAAATTGAAGAGGCCAAGAGAGACAACTACGAGAAAAAATTATTATTTGCCCTTGAAAAAATGGGTGATAATGTTTGGATGCACGACTATAAAAAAAATGTAACCAGTTTTTATCATCAAAAAAGAGCATTCATAGAATTAGAAAATTCGGATTTATCTATTGCTGAACAGTGGTGGAATGCAGTGCATCCAGAAGATATTGCAATACTTCAAAAACAAGATCAGCAATACAGAAATAAAGAGATAGACCATCACCATACAGAATACAGAATATTAGACAAAGACGGCAACTACAAATGGATTTTAGATAGAGGAATCGTTACCGATAAAGATAAAGAAGGGTATCCTACCAAGATTTTAGGAACCCATATGGATATAACTAAAATAAAAGAAACAGAAGCTGCATTTAATAAACAAAGAACATTTTATGAGAGCATCTTAAATAGCATTCCAACAGATATTGCGGTTTTTGACTCTTCCCATAGATATCTATTTGTAAATCCAATTGGCATCAAAGACGATGAACTAAGAAAATGGATCATTGGAAAAACAGATGAAGAGTATTGTGCTTATAGAAATAAAAATATTGAGATTGCAAAAGAAAGAAGAAGCATTTTTAATAAAGTTATTGAATCAAAGAAGCAATTATCTTGGGAGGAAACACTTAATCTACCCAATGGTAAACAAGAATTCCATTTGCGAAATTTATTCCCAGTATTAGATGAACAGAACGAGGTTAAACTTGTGATAGGATTTGGACTGAATATTACCGAAAGAAAACAAATTGAAGACAAATTATTATTGAATGAAAAGAGATATAGAGATCTCTTTAATTATAGCCAAGCACTTATTTGCACCCACGACCTTGAAGGAAAATTACTGAGTGTGAATCCTGCCATCTGCAATATCGTTGGTTATACTAGTGAAGAATTGATTGGTAGAAATATAAAAGAATTTGTACCACAAGATAAGATTGCACAATTTGATGAACAGTATCTTCAAAATGTTCTTACAACTGGTAAAGCAGAAGGGGTTTTCATTATCATTTGCAAAAATGGAGAGCATATTTATTTGCTTTATCAAAACTACATGGTAGAAGAAACTACTAGTGCTCCTTATATTATTGGTTTCTCTCAGGATATTACTAATAGGATTAAAGCGGAAAGAGAATTAATAAAAGCGAAAGAAGAAACAGAAAGGGCTAGTAAGGTTAAAGAAGTTTTTTTAGCAAATATTAGCCACGAAATTAGAACGCCAATGAACGGAATTCTAGGAATTGGTGGCCTATTATATAAAACGAATTTAAATCCAAAACAAGAAGAATATACCAAGTTGATACTTGAGTCTGCAGATAACTTATTGCATATTGTAAACGATGTGTTAGATTTTACCAAAATTGAATCTGGTAAAATTGAATTAGAACATATCCCTTTTTTACTAGAAGAAAAAATATCGAACACTTTAAAAACGTTCATTTTTAAAATAGAAGAAAAAGGGCTAGAACTGGTTTTTGATAATCAGGTTTCTGCTGATACAGTATTAGTGGGTGATCCTTTTAGACTCGGGCAAGTACTCAATAATTTGATAAGCAATGCCTTGAAATTTACAGAGTCTGGAAAAATCACCGTTAGTGCCACTCAAATAAAGACGGAAAATCAATTATCCTTATTTGAATTTAAAGTAAGTGACACCGGTATTGGTATTTCACCTGAAAACTTAGCCAATATATTTGAGGAATTTGTTCAAGCATCATCAGAAACAAGTAGAAAATATGGCGGAACTGGCCTAGGTCTTACCATAACTAAAAATTTGATTGAAATGCAGGGAGGTACTATTCAAGCTGAAAGTACCGTGAATAAAGGAACTTGTTTTACTGTTCGCATACCTTATCAAATTGGCGAAAACGCCATGTTAGTCAATAGCAAAGAGGAAGTGATATTTACGCCGATTGATAAAAAAAGAATACTGGTAGCTGAAGATGTGGTCATTAACCAAATAATAGTAAAACAAATACTAGAGGAATGGGGACATGAAGTAGTGCTCGTGTCGAATGGCCAGGAAGCATATGATGCACATAAGAAAAAAGATTTTGACTTAATCTTAATGGACATTCATATGCCCGAAGTAGATGGTTATGAAGCCACACAATTGATTAGGCATATGGGGGATACTATTAAGGCAGCTGTCCCCATTGTAGCATTAACTGCAAATGCCTTTAAGAAAGAAACAGATCGTTTTGCAGAAGCTGGATTTAATGATTATATCACCAAGCCATTTACAGAAGCGGGCTTATATGATTGTATTAAGAAACTATTACAGTTAAATAGTCCAGTTGATTTTAGTAAAAAAATTAAAAACAAAGTAGCTGAAGTAACCAGTGAGCAACTATACGACCTATCTGCTTTGCAGGGAATAGAAGATGAGGATAGAGCATTTTTAAAAGAAATCGTATTAGTATTTATCAAGAATACTAGTGTTGATATTGTTAATTTGTTAAAAGCAGTTAATAGTAATAATACAAACGAAGTTTATCAGTTAGCACATCGAATGAAATCTTCTATTTATAGTCTTGGAATTAAGCAGGCCTACAAAACAGTAGAGAGCATAGAATTTTATGCAAAAACAGGAGAGCAATTAGATAAAATTCCAAGTTTAAGTTCCCAATTGAATGGGACTATTCAAATGGTATTTGAACAACTCAAAAGAGATTTTAATATTTAAGGCGCCAATCGCTCTCTAATCCAGTTACCAGATTCACTTTGAGTATATCTTAATCGATCGTGCAATCTGCTACTCCTTCCTTGCCAAAACTCAAAAGACGAAGGTTTTACAATATAGCCACCCCAATGAGGAGGACGTGGAACTAGTTTTTCATCAGGATATTGCATCACTAATTTCTGGTAATTCTCTTCTAAAAAAGAGCGTCCTGGAATTACTTTGCTTTGCGGTGAAACCCAGGCACCAATTCTACTTCCAGCGGGTCTTGAATGAAAATAGGCATCACTGTCTGCTTCCGAAATTTTTTCAACCTTCCCTTCAATCCTAATTTGTCTTTCTAATTCTTTCCAAAAAAACAAAATGGCAGCATTTGGATTAGCAGCTAAATCTTGTCCTTTAGCACTCTCATAATTGGTAAAAAATACAAAACCTTCATGGGTATATCCTTTCAATAAAACAATTCTTGCAGCGGGTTTACCGTTGGCATCAACCGTTGCCAAAGTCATTGCATTCACTTCATCAATTTCAACACTGGTTGCTTCTTCCCACCAATCTTTAAACTGGTCAAATGGATTATTTGCAGCATGAGATTCGTCAAAAGACTTCAACATGTAATCTCGTCTGATATCCGCTATTGAATTCTGCATAATTGTAAAATTAACCGGTTATATCTACTTTTTTCGCATCATGCTTTCCTGATATATACGTATATACAGCTGGTATTACAAACAGCGTCAATAAAAGTGAAAACATAATACCACCTACAATCACAATACCCAAAGGCATACGACTGGTTGCAGCTGCCCCAATACTTAATGCAATAGGCAAAGCACCTAAAGCAGTTGCTAGACTGGTCATTAAAATAGGACGCAATCTTTGTGCAGACGCTTCTAAAACTGCTTCTCTTTTAGGTAACCCAAATTCTCTTTTTTGGTTGGCAAATTCAACAATTAAAATTCCGTTTTTAGTTACCAAACCAATGAGCATAATCATACCAATTTGAGAAAATATATTAATGGTTTGATCAAACACCCACAAGCTCAATAAAGCACCTGCAAGCGCAAGTGGCACCGTAATCATAATGGTTAAAGGATCTTTAAAGCTTTCAAATTGAGCAGCCAATACCAAGTAGATTAATATTAATGCAAACCCGAAAGCAAATGTGGTATTTGAAGAACTTTCTTCAAAATCACGCGAAGGACCGTTAAGTGCTGTTTTAAAACTTTCATCTAATAGCTTGTCGCCAATTCTTCTCATTGCCTTAACTCCATCACCAATCGTCATCCCTTCTGCTAATGATGCAGAAATGGTTGCAGCTTTAAA